>JBGPCS010000435.1:0-2508 GCA_041481875.1 Sulfurifustaceae bacterium | reverse complement strand
GCCGCGGCCGGCGTGCTGATCAGCGCTTGCGCGCCGTCCCGCACGGCGATCGAAATATCGAGATGATCTCCGCCCACCATCCCGCCCGGCGGATGCAGCATCAACACGTGACAGGTGCCGGGACCTTCCGGATAAAACGGCCGCTGCAACGCGAGCGGCATATGCACGCGGCGACGATCGACGGAAGTTCGCTCGCCGTCGCACCGGAACGCGAGGTCGAGCTCGCCGTGCCAGCGCGCGACCTGGCCACGAATCTCTTTCGCGGCGGTTGCCACGACGTTACTTTCGGATCTCCGAGCGGCGGCGCGAAATTCTTCCGACAATCAGCGTCGCCGCGACAAGCGAAGCGATCAACGCCATGAAGAGCAGCACGTCCGCGTCGTACGTTCCGTGCACGTGGTCCGGACTGAGAGCGGGATGGCCGGGATGCGCCCAACCGTTCGGTGCCGCGAGCGCCAAACTCACCAATGCAATGACTCGAACCATTTGCTTCTCCTCCATTTCGTCACGTAGGGCGCGCGGGTCGCACCCTACAGATATTAAGGAATCTCTGATTTATTCCCCCTCTCCCTCCGGGAGAGGGGCGGGGGTGAGGGAAACAGCGCGACTTTCTGTACCGCCGCCCCTCACCCTAACCCTCATGATCGCTCTCGACTCCTGTCTCTCGCGATCTTAGCGCGTCCCTGCGCGTCACCGGAGGGAGAGGGAAATAATCAGATGTTCACTAGTTGCTACGTGCTAACGGCGCAGCCGCTCAGCTGCGTCGCTCTGGCAGGATAAGAATCTCGGTGACGACGGGCGTGAGCTTGGGATCGGGCCAGCGCCAATTGAAGACGATAGGCATGCCTCGGCGTAGAGCGCCGACACTGCTCGGTCGACCGGAACTGGCGTAAACCCGCACCGCCGGACTGATCTCAGTAGTACCGTCACCGATGATCAGAACGCGATTCGTTGCGTCCACGCGGCTGACGATGCCACCCTCGCGGAAGCGTGCGAGGAGGGCGGCATCGACGTTCGCGAGCGGCGCTTCCGCCGCGGCCGGTGTAAGCGTCTGCGCCAGCGCGACGAGCATCGACAGAACAAATACCGTAGTTAGGCGACGCATATAGGCTTCTCCTCTATTCGATTAAGTGCGATCGCATGTTCTGGTTACTTCAACTGACGCCACGACTGGCGACCGCCGGAGGTCGCCGGCAGAAAGTTTTTCTGCGATTTCACGTCGCCCTTGGAACCCGTTAGGATCTTGAAGTCGCGGCCATTGCCGGAGTCGCGCAAGATCACGGGCTCCGGCATGATGCCGATCCCCGGGCTGATGCCGCTCACGGTCGTGCCGCTCGCCCGGTCGCTGCTGTTGGCGACGCCGTCGCCGGTGATATCGAACACGTCTCGGTTCAGGTTACCGCCGTTGCGCGGGCTGATTTCCATGAGCCAACTGCTGCCGCCGAACGAGCAGGCGGAATTCTCCGGAATCAGGGTCGTGAAGATGAGGCGCGGGAGCGTTCCCCCGAGCAGCACCGGATTCGATACCGACATCTCACCGAGGCTGTCGGTTTGATCCGTGCGCAGGTTGAGCACCCAGCCGAGATGCGTGCCGGTGCCGGCGCTGATCTTCCAGTCGATCGCGTTGTTCGACACCGTGCGCACGGTCTGGCTCGACGCAGTCACCTGCGAAATGCTTTGCGCCAGCAGATCGGAGCGCAGTACCGGTGTGGAGCCCGAGTTCGTATTCTTGTCCCAGATGCCGTAGAAACTGTTGATCGGGCTCGCCGTCGGCGTCTTGTCGCCGTCGGCGACATAGCGCCCGGTACCGAAGTACACGACGTAGCCGCCGTTGCCGTCCGGATGGCCGCCGACTTCGGGACGGTCGGTGATCGCTTGTGCGACCGTCGTCGCGCTGGTGCCGTCGACCGCGGCGAAAAGCGGCTTCGGCGTCGAACCAGATTTGTACGCGGAGTCCCAACTGTTCGGATTGCTGTTGGTCACGTCGATCTTCCACATATTCCCGCGCAAATCGCCGGCGTATATATAGTCGGCGATATAGTCGCCGTTCGTGTCGACCACGGCCGGTGCGCTCAAGCCGTTGCTGTTGCCGGTGCTCGTGCCGTACGGATTGAGCACGATTTTTTTAATCAACGAACCATCGGCAATGCTGACGATATAGAGCACGGCGTTCTCGTTGGCCGAGTTGTAGCCGTTGCCGAAAATCGCCGCCCACTGGCCGTTCTTCATCCGCGCGATGGCGATTTCGCCGTACCCGCTGCCGAGATCGGCGTTCGCGGCCGCCGTGCTCGAGTCGAGAAATTCCCATAAGACGAGCTTCGCGGCGTTGGTTTCGCTGAAGTCGGCCGGATCGGTCACATCGAGGGCATAAATGCCAGCGCCGCCGCCCGCGAGCGCGCCGGTAAGCACGGTGCGCCAGCAATTCGTCGCAGACCCGCCGCAGCGCGCGCTGCCGAACGCGCCGTACGCGTCACCCACGCCGGGGGACCCGTCGACGTAGTAGCGATG
>JBGPCS010000434.1:0-2515 GCA_041481875.1 Sulfurifustaceae bacterium | reverse complement strand
GATCGCGGCCGGCAATTAGCGCCCAGGCGCGCGCCGCCCGCAGCAACGCGAGACCACCGCGCGGACTCAATCCCACGGCGAGCGCCGCGCTCTCGCGCGTTGCGGCAATCAGCGCCTGAATGTAGTCGAGCAGCGCATCGGACGCGTGCAAGTGCGTAGCCTGTTGCTGAAGCGCCAGCAACGCCGCCGCGTCGATGACGCCGGGTATCGATGCGAGTACGTCGCGCCGATCGCGGCCCTTGAGCAGCGCGCGCTCGGCGCGGCTGTCCGGATAGCCGAGCTCGATGCGCATCAGAAAGCGGTCGAGCTGCGATTCGGGTAACGGATAAGTGCCGATCAGATGGTGCGGATTCTGCGTGGCAATGACGAAGAAGGGTTCGGGGAGTTTCAATGTCGTTCCGTCGCTCGTGACTTGCCGTTGCTCCATCGCTTCGAGAAGCGCGCTCTGCGTTTTCGGCGTGGCACGATTGATCTCGTCGGCTAACACCAGTTGCGCGAACACCGGACCGCGATGAAACTGAAACTGACGCGACTCGGACTGATAGATAGAGACTCCGAGAATATCCGCCGGCAGCAGATCGCTGGTAAATTGAATCCGTTTGAAGTCGAGGCCGAGCACGTGCGCAAGCACATGCGCGAGCGTGGTCTTGCCGACGCCGGGTAGATCCTCGATCAGCAGATGTCCGCGTGCCAGCAAGCAGGCCACGGCGAGGCGGATTTGCCGCTCCTTCCCGAGGACGACCTGCGCGATCGTGTCGATGGCGTTACTCACGAGACGCTGCGCGCTTATCGTCGTGATCGGAATTGGACTGGGATGCATGCAAGCTCCGTGGTTTATTCGTGTTTACGCCTAATTCTAGCAACCGGGCAGGACGACGCTTACCGTGCGTAAATAGCGGGTGTTATCATGCCGCGACACGAATATTTCTCTTTGACCATGTATCACCCTGATAGCTACGACGTGATCGTGATCGGCGGCGGACACGCCGGTACCGAGGCGGCCGCCGCGGCGGCGCGAAGCGGCGCCAAGACCTTGCTGCTCACCCAGAGTCTCGAGTCGATCGGCCAGATGTCATGCAACCCGGCCATCGGCGGCATCGGCAAGGGTCACCTCGTAAGAGAGATCGACGCGCTGGGCGGGATAATGGCGCGCGCTACCGATCGGGCCGGCATCCAGTTTCGGGTCCTCAATGCACGCAAAGGGCCCGCGGTTCGGGCCACGCGGGCCCAGGCCGATCGTGTGCTTTATAAGACGGCGGTCCGGGCTCTGCTCGAGCAAGAACGCAACCTCCACCTGTTTCAACAAGCGGCCGAGGATCTCCTCATCGAGAACGACCGCGTGGTCGGCGTCGTGACGCAGACGGGCCTGCGGCTGCGTACCCACGCGGTTGTGATAACGACGGGAACCTTTTTGGGTGGGCGCATACACGTCGGCCTGCAAAACTATCAGGGCGGACGCGCCGGCGATCCCCCGTCGAACGCGCTTGCCGCACGCCTACGGGCGCTCGGGTTGCGCGTGGGCCGGCTGAAAACCGGCACCCCCCCGCGAATCGACGGCCGCACGATCGATTATTCAGTGATGCAGGTGCAGGCGGGTGACGAGCCCGTTCCGATATTTTCATTCATGGGCTCGCCCGCTGAGCACCCGCAACAGGTTCCGTGTCACATCACACATACCAATGCACGCACTCACGAAATTATCCGTGCCGCGCTCGATCGCTCGCCGATGTACACCGGCGCGATCGAGGCTGTCGGGCCACGCTATTGTCCCTCCGTCGAGGATAAAGTCGTGCGTTTCGCCGAGAAGACATCGCATCAAATTTTCGTCGAGCCCGAAGGATTGAATACCTACGAAGTTTATCCGAACGGCATCTCGACCAGTCTCCCGTTCGACGTGCAATGGCAGCTCGTGCGATCGATCAAGGGTTTCGAGCAAGCGGTGCTCATGCGCCCGGGCTACGCCATCGAATATGACTATTTCGATCCGCGCGACTTGCAGCCGAGTCTCGAAACGAAAGCCATCGAGCGCCTGTACTTCGCCGGACAAATCAACGGCACCACCGGCTACGAGGAGGCGGCTGCTCAGGGCTTGATCGCGGGACTAAACGCCGCGCGATCCGCAACGGACCGCGCGGCGTGGTGGCCGCGGCGCGATCAGGCGTACATGGGCGTGCTGATCGATGATCTCACGACTCGCGGCACTACCGAACCCTATCGTATGTTCACTTCGCGCGCCGAATATCGTCTGCTGCTGCGCGAGGACAACGCCGATTTGCGCCTCACGGCAATCGGACGCGACCTCGGTGTCGTTGACGGCGCCCGCTGGCGGCGCTTCAGCGAAAAGCGCGAGACGATTGACCGGGAGCAGGAGCGCCTAGCGAGGGTCCGTCTGCGGCCCGCGTTGCTGCCAGCGCAGGAAGCAACGGAAACATTCGGTGCGCCGCTGACGCGTGACGCGACCCTCGCGGAACTTCTCGCGCGCCCGGAGGTGAACTACGCGTCGCTCATGCGGTTG
>JBGPCS010000433.1:0-2518 GCA_041481875.1 Sulfurifustaceae bacterium | reverse complement strand
TATCGCAACCCGACGACGCAGCAAGGGTGGGCCGAGCGCTGGGGGCAGAACGCGGCGATGGTGACGTCATTCGCCGACGGATCGAAAATCAGCTTCGAACAATCGATCGTCGCTAATGCGACCGGATTCAAAGTGCGCTCGCGCGGCATGTCGCGCGGATTGAAGTACGACGGCTCGATCATGGACATTCACAAGCTGTACGATCTGGACGAGCTACGCGCGCTCGGCGGCGTCGTCGACTACACTGTCGGTCCTAATGGTGTGAAAATATTATGCCTCGCCGAGCACACCGATCCGAAACAGCGTCATTACCTTAACCTCTACAAAATGGGCGAGGGGCCGCTTTATCCGTTCTGGGTTCCGTATCACCTCGTGCATTTCGAAACCCCGACCGCGATCGCGCGCGTGGTGCTCTTCGGCGACAACATCGCGCCGCCATTGGCGGGCCCGGTGGTCGAAGTCTGCGCCGTGGCCAAGCGCGATCTCGCCGCCGGCGAGGTGCTGGACGAATACGGCATGTACATGACGTACGGCGAAGCGGTGAACGCCGATGAGATGAGCGCGAAGCGCTACTTGCCCGAGGGTTTGGTCGAAGGTTGCAAAGTGAAGCGCGCTATCGCCAAGGACCAGGTGCTGACGTATCACGACGTCGAGCTGCCGCTGGATCGGATCGCCGATCAACTGCGCGCGGAGCAGTACCGGCATTTCCGCGGCGAGACCTGGCTGGAAGAGCATTTGCGCGACGCGTTGCGCCCGGCGGCGATCGCCGCCTCGGCCTGAAGCGTCGACGCGACTATCGGCGCAAGTGATGTCCGTGGAAAAAACGCTCGGGCTGCGCCCCGGTGAATGGGTCGAGGTGCGCGGTCGAGAAGAAGTGCTTGCGTCGCTCGCAGCCGACGCGACACTCGACGCGCTGCCCTTCATGCCCGAGATGCTGCGCCATTGCGGCCAGCGCTTCCAAGTTCATAAACGCGCCGACAAGACGTGCGACACGATCGATAAAACCGGATCGAGACGGCTGTACGATACCGTGCATCTGGCGGGTATGCGCTGCGATGGTTCGGGGCATGGCGGCTGCGAGGCGAGTTGCCTGATATTTTGGAAGGAGGCATGGCTCAAGCGAGTCGATGCGCCTGCGCCGAGTGCGCGCGGCGGCGCGATCCTCGCCGGCGCTAACGGCGGCTGCACGGAGCTAGACGTTCACGGCGCCGCGGTTGTGCCAGGCGCGGCGGACACCTACCGTTGTCAGATCACGCAGCTCAAGAAATTCACCGAGCCGCTCGCGTGGTGGGATGCGCGGCAATACCTGCGCGACGTGACCACCAACGGCGTTCGACTGCGCGAGGTGGCGCAATCTTTTATTTTCGCCGGCTATCGCAAGTTGGTTGAATTGGGTATCGGTTACCGCGCGTTGATCGGCGCGTTCGACCGGTTTCAACGTTGGCGCGGCGGCACGCCGTATCCGTACCGCGACGGCCACTGCCTTCAGACGCCGACGGGTGAGCTCAACTTACAGCCCGGCGAGATGGTGCGAGTCAAGCCGTACCCGGAAATTCTGGCGACCCTCAATTCGCGCAACCGCAATCGCGGACTCTATTTCGACGCGGAGATGGTGAAGTTCTGCGGAAATGTCTATCGCGTCGGTAAGCGCGTGCATCGCATACTCGATGAGAAGACCGGCAAAATGCTGGAGTTCTCCAACCCGTGCATCATTCTGCAGGACGTTGTGTGTCGCGCGGACATAAGCAAGTACCGGCTCTTTTGTCCGCGCAGCATTTATCCCTATTGGCGCGAGATTTGGCTCGAGCGCGTACCCGCGCGAGGCGCCGGCTCGGCATAGATTCCCCATGATTCTTAGAATTGTCGCGATAGCGACGATCGTGATCGTCGTCACGACGTCGATCTTGATCGTAACGGTCGAGCCGTTGCGCTGGCGCGCCACGGTGTTGTGGCGTTTCGCCGAGGGCGACATACCGGACGTGGAACTGACGGAGGTGCTCGCGATGCTGCGGCCGGGCTCCGGCTTTTGGATCCAGCCAGTGTTGGAGGGAAACGGTCTGGTCGCCGTCGTCGAAAGTCCGTTCGACTCGACCGTGGGGATTGCCGCCGGAGCGAACATTTATCGTCAGCGCTGCGCGGGGTGCCACGGTACGGATGGCGGCGGCGGGTCCGGCCCGTCGCTGCGTCAGCGCGCGCGGCTGAAATACGGAAGTTCCGACTGGGCGCTGTACCGGAACATCAGCGACGGGATTTCGGGAACGGTGATGGCTTCCGTCGGACTCTCGTTCGATGAAACTTGGCAGGTGGTGTCGTTCATCAAGTCGCTCGGCGCGCACGACGCGGCCGGCGTCCCGGCGAGAAACAAAAACGCGGCTGCGCTGCTGGCGAAGTACGCCGACATCGGTTACCAGAAGCTGCTCGACGCAGGTCGTGACGCCGGCGATTGGCGGATGTATTCGCGTACGTATGACGCTGGGAGATTTAGCCCGCTTAAACAAATTAGCACCGCAAACGTCGG
>JBGPCS010000432.1:0-2535 GCA_041481875.1 Sulfurifustaceae bacterium | reverse complement strand
GTCGATGATGACCTGTTGCCCCCACGCCTTCGTCAGCTCTTGGCCGACGATGCGCGCGAGCACATCGGTCGTGCCGCCTGCGGTGAATGGCACGACCATCTTGATCGACTTCGACGGATAGGCCTCGGCGTGCGCGCCCGCAGCGGCAAATAGCAACGTCGCGCCAAACATCCCGCCGAGCAATCTTCTGGTTCTCATGAAGCTCCTCCTCGTTGGATCAAATCAAAATATCGGTCCGCTGTCGTCGTATAGCGCGGTACGCTCGGTTCGCCACAACCGAGCGAGTGCGCCAGTCTACCCGGTCTGGGGAATCAATATAAAGACTCGCTTCGCGGGTTCCGACTGACGTGGAAATTCCAGCAGGTGCGCAAAAACGGGCCGCTGGGACCGCGCACGGAAGTGTCGCGTGTTTTTCATTTACACGAGCGTTTGAAACACGGAACGATACCGGGATATGCGCCGCGACCCGCGAATCGAGAACGTCCGTGGAACGGCTCGTTCAACACCCCGCGAGAATCGCTTATGTCCGGCCAATCACCCCCCTATAATGGGCTGCCTCGTGGGCCGGCAACCGCACCGCGAGAAAACCGAGACGCGCGCGCAGCGAGGCGCGGCTACGGTCAATCGAACAACGTATCGACACCAAGGAGCACATCGTGACTAAAAAAACATACTGCAAAACCGGAGCCCTCGTCACCAGCGCGCTCGCCGCGCTCGTCGTCGCGGGATCGGTGCATAGCCAAGCGCACACGCAGCCGCCGCAACAGCAGAATTGTTACCCGTCCAAGTTCGGCCCGACCGATCAGATCGGAAACCTGAATTACCTAACACCCGAGAAGACGCTCGCCGCGACCAAGCTGGTGACACGCGGCAAGGCGTACCGGCTCGGCATCGAGCTCAACAAGAGCACGCCCGCCTATCCGCCGCGCACGTTCTCCCTGACCGTCGTGTCGCCCGGGCAAAACGCCGGCACGACGCTCGGTCCGAAGAAACTCACTTATAACGACGACATCATCTCCGGTTGGGTCGGCATCGGATCGCAAGTCGACGGCTTCGGTCATATCGGAATCGACAACCTTTACTTCAACTGCAACAAGGCGGCCGAATTCGTGCAGGTCGATGGGCTGAAGAAACTCGGCATCGAGACCATACCGGCAATCGCGACGCGCGCCGTGTTGCTCGACATGGCCGGCTATGTCGGGAGCGATCCGGTGAAGGAAGGCACTGCTTTCAACCGCGCGGAGATCGAAGGCGCGATGAAGAAGCAAGGGATCAAGTCGATCGACAAGGGCGACGTCGTGCTGTTCTACACCGGCTGGACGAAGCTGATCGGCAAAGAAGACAAGCGCTACAACACGGCCGAACCGGGACTCGGCGTCGAGGGCGCGAAGTACCTGGCCTCGCTTGGCGTGGCCATGATCGGCGCGGACACTTGGGGGCTGGAGGTAATCCCGTTCGAGAAAGACAGCGGCCCTTTTGAGGTCCACCAGACGCTCCTGCCGATGAATGGGATTTATATTTTGGAAAATATGAACACGGAAGAGATGGTGAAGGACAAGGCCTGGGAATCCCTGTTCACGCTCGGACCGCCGCGCATCACCGGCGGCGTGCAGGCGATGATCAATCCGATCGCGATCAAGTAGCGGCGCGGGCGACACGTCGCCGCTTTTCGAGAATCGCCGGCGGCCGGCGAGGGCGATCAGGCGGTCGCCCTCGCACCGCTGCCGCTGGAGTACCCACCCTCAGGCGGAAAGTACTAATTGCGTTTGCGTGACGACGGCGCAGAGTTTTCCGCTCTGCGCCTTCACCAGCGTTTGCCACACCATCGTCGTCTTGCCGCGATGAAACGGCGTGCACTCCGCAATGACGCGCTCACCGACACGAACCGCGCCCAAGAAATTCGTCTTCGACTCGAGCGTCGTCGTGCGCGCACCTTTCGGAATATTCGCCATCGTCGCGACGGCGCCCAACGTATCGGCGAGAGACATCAGCGCGCCACCGTGCAGAACGTCGGCGCCGTTGCAAAGATTCGGGCGCACTTCCAATGACGCGACGACGCGCTCAGGCGTAACCTCCACGAAATGAATTCCGAGTAACCCGGGAAAGGCCGAGCCCAGATCTTTTTGAAACGAAGCGGCGTCCATAACGTCTCCCACGTAGGTGCTGGTGTACTATTTCGGCGCGAAGTGGTCGTGACCTCGAGCCTCGGGCAGGTAACGGCGCCCCGCGTCGTCGTAAATTTCCAGCGCCGAGCCCGCGTTAATTTCTCCGATTCGCGTCAACGAAAATTTCATTCGCTTCGATAACGCGTCGACGGCCGCAACGTGCGCCGGCGGAACCGTGATGCAAAGCTCATAGTCGTCCCCGCCCGCGAGCGCGCATTGCCATCCGGCGTCCGCCAAGTGATCGCGGTAGATCGGCGATAGCGGAATAGCGTCGAGCAGGATACGCGCGCCAACGCCGCTCGCCTGCAAAATGTGGCCGAGGTCCGCTACTAACCCATCGGACACGTCGATCGCGCTCGATGCCAAATCG
>JBGPCS010000431.1:0-2535 GCA_041481875.1 Sulfurifustaceae bacterium | reverse complement strand
CGCTGTTCCAGGCGCGCGTGATTTGCAGCATCGGCGCCATGTGGCGCGTGCCGCCGGTCGTGCCGATCACGGCTTGCGCGACGGCGCCATCGAGCAGCAACTCCGCGGTCGGAACTTTGCGTGTCCCGAGATTGTCATTCAGCCGCTAGACGCGAATGCCGTTGAGCGATCCGTCGGCGTTGCGCGTCTCGACGTAAAAAAGCGCGAGATTGCTCCCACCCGGTCCGTTGCCCTCCGGCCGCGCCAGCGTCAGCGCCATCGGCGAGGTAACCGCGGAGGTGAACCATTTTTTTCCGTAGAGGCGCCAATTACCGTCCGCCGCGGCGACGGCGCGGGTCAGCGACGTGCCGACGTCCGATCCGCCGGTCGTTTCGGTCATCCATTGGCCGCTGGTCCACGCCACTCGCGGATCGCGGCTGATGAGATGCGGCAACGCGCGCTCGATCAGCGACGCATTGCCCGCGATGAGCAACGTGCGCGCGGCGCCGTCGCTCATCGCGAGCGGGCAGCTGTACACATCCGATGACGGATGGAACAGATAGACCGCCGCGAATTGGTGAATGCGCGAGTATCGGCCGTGCCGCTGTTCGTATGGAATCGCAACCAACCCGTGCTGCGCCGCGAGCGGAGCGAGACGCTGCCACAGCGGCGTGAGCTCGACTTGGTCGATGCGATTTCCCCAGGCGTCCCACTGGACGAGCCGAGGCTCGTTCGAACGATCCTGCAACTGCGCCAAATACCAGTCACCGCCGGCGGCCGCGCCTAAGTCCTCGAACTGCGCTTCGACGTCGTGCAACACTTCCGCGGGCAACGCGCGGTGCAGATATTCGCGCAGGAAAACGTCGTCGCGATATTGATTGCCCAAGCGGGGCGGCGTCTGCGTGTACAGTTCGTTCATCACTGCCTCGACTGGGCGGCGTTGGAGCCGCGACCGGAATAACCGTTGCGAAAGCCGCCTATTGTAACGACTAATGCGCCGGCATCGCCCCATGAAGTAACCGCCGAAAGGCGTCGTCAGCGGCGGCGCAAGTTCGATCTCGCCTCGTTGGCCGGTTCTGCGGTAGGCTGATCCCGGCACGTCCGGCCGATGTTCGACAGGCGTTCATCATAGAGAGAGGAGTCAAGAATGAAGCACGCAACGTTGTGGCGCAAATGCCGAGTCCTGTTTGGCATGGCGGTTCTCTTGGGGGTGGCGGACGCGCAAGCGGAGAACACCATCAAGATCGGCGTCGTCGCGGCGTTCTCCGGCCCGTTCGCCAGTCTCGGCGGCGAAATGGAAGCCGGGATCAAGGCGTACATGAAGCAGCACGGCGATACGGTTGCCGGCAAGAAAATCGAGATCTTGCTCCGCGACACCACCGGTCCGTCGCCCGAGATCGCAAAGCGCCTCGCGCAGGAGCTGATCATCCGCGACAACGTCGATTTCCTCGCCGGCTTCGCGCTTACACCGGAAGCGCTCGCGGTCGCGCCGATCGCGACCGAAGCGAAAACGCCGATGGTCATCATGAACGCGGCGACGTCGATCATCACGACGAAGTCGCCTTACATCGTGCGCATGTCGTTCACCCTCCCGCAAGTCGCCGGACCGATGGCGACCTGGGCGGCCAAAAACGGAATGAAGCAAGTCTACACGCTGGTGTCCGATTACGGCCCGGGCATCGACGCCGAAACCGAATTCAAGAAAACATTCACCGCGGCGGGTGGAACGATCGTCGACTCGGTGCGCACGCCGTTGCGGAATCCCGACTTCTCTCCTTATATACAGCGCATCAAGGACGCTAAACCCGAAGCGGTGTTCGTGTTCGTGCCCGCCGGCGAGCAAGGTATTGCATTCATGAAAGCATTCGCCGAGCGCGGCTTGGCGCAAGCCGGCATCAAGGTCATCGCCACCGGTGATCTGACCGAGGACTTTCAACTTCAAGCGATGGGCGACGCGGCGCTGGGGATCATCACGACGCATCACTACTCGGTCGCGCACGACTCGCCGGAGAACAAAGCGTTTCTGCGCGCGTTTAACGCCGCCAACGGCGACAAGATGCGCGCGAACTTCGTCGCCGTCGGCGCCTACGATGCGATGGCGGCGATCTACGACGTCGTGAAGAAACTCAACGGTAAAATCGACGGCGACAAAGCGATCGAGATATTGAAGCACACGAAGCTCACGAGCCCGCGCGGGCCGATCGCGATCGACCCGGAGACGCGTGACGTCGTGCAAACGGTTTACGTGCGGCGCGTGCAGAAGGTGGGCGATCAATTGTACAACGTCGAATTCGACAAGTTCGCCAACGTGAAGGATCCCGGCAAATAGCGGATAGTTATTTTAAGATTAATTCCCTCTCCCCAACCCCTCTCCCGGAGGGAGAGGGGTAATATTCTCTGGGCAGCTCTTATTTTGGTGCGTCATTGTTAGGGAAGCTCTGAATAAGTCCCCAAAGCTATTTCTCACCGCAAAGGCGCAGAGGACGCAAAGGGTTTTCTCGATAAATCTCATGTTTTTCTTCGCGTCCTTTGCGCCCTTTGCGGTGAATGTTCACT
>JBGPCS010000430.1:0-2537 GCA_041481875.1 Sulfurifustaceae bacterium | reverse complement strand
CCGCCCGATCCAAGGAGCGTTGACACCGACTAACATCTCCACCACAGTGCGTTACCCGCTTCACGCCCACCGGCCCGGCATGCGCCGGAACGGTTGACCGACATCAACCGGAATGCTGGCCCGGCTTCGCCGGAATCCGCAAATAGGGTTTGGATAAAAATTCTTAGGCTATTCAATGGTAGACACAAGTAACACTATTTGTGCTATTCGGTCAAGTGTTAAATCGGGGCCGATTTAAAAACGGTGGTTAGAATGCGTGCACGATGGCACGTCAAAGCAAACACACCTCGCACACCGGTGAAGAGTCATTCGGACGGCGGCTGGCGCGTCTGCGTAAAGCAGCGGGCTTGAGTCAGTTGGAGTTGGCGCAACACCTAGGCGTCGCGCAAACGCTTGTCTCCGAGTACGAACACGATCGGCGGCGCGTGCATGGGCAACGGCTCTCCGGGATCGCGCGACGGCTGCACGTGAGCGTCGATGAGCTGCTCGGGCACAAGCCCTCGAAGACCAACGGAACTTTGAGCTTGAAGCTGGTGCGCCGGCTTAAAGGGATCGAAGAACTGCCACCGACCAAGCAGAAGGCGCTGCTTCAGTTGGTCGATGCGTTCTTGCGGGACTCGAAGCGGGAGTGAGACTTCCGCTGGCAGCGTTTATCGGACGGAAGAAGAAGCCTGCAAGGCGGCATCCGAGCCGCCGTTCTTAAGCCACCATTCCAGGAATGGCGCCCAGTCGTACCAAATCACGCGCGCGCCTTTGCCTCCTGGTGCATACGGTTCGTTTCGCTGAATGCGAGGGAACGTGCGGTCGAGTTGCTTTTCGATGAGATCGAGCGCCTTGTTGCGCAGTTCGAACTCCCAATCGCCCAAGGGACGCGTCTCGCCGGCGTAGTCGTCATTGCGGAAGTGAAGCAGCGGTTCGACCTCCCCAGGTTTCGCGTAGGTCAAATAATATTTTATCGCCCCCTCACGGCGCCCCAAATCATCGCTCGCGAGGAATTTCAACATGCGTTCTCGATAATCTGGATAACGATCCCAAAATTGTCCGTACCAATCCATCGCATCGTATACCACCGGATTGAATGGATGATCGAGCAGTTGTTCGATGCGCGAAATGAGGAATTTATAAAAATCGTACGGCAAGACATCGTAAACTCTTGTTGCCAGCGGCTTAACTTCTCCAGTACCGCGCATCACTCCTTTTAGAACATACAATCCCGAGCCAATCGCCAGATGATCCTCTGAGCTAATGCAAGTCTTGATGTCCGCCAATAACTCTTTCGTTATCGGCACGTTTGCCAAATCGCGGATGCCGCGACTGTTGGCACCGAGTTCGCGCGCGAGTCGAGCTTGTAGCGCTTCGAGGCGCTGATATGCGGCGGTTTCGTTCTCGGTCATCTGGTAGGCCCGCTGCTGCGATTGATGAATTTCAGTTCATCGATAAATAGCTGTTCGGTGTTCACGGGACGCACATAATTGCTTTGCATTTTTTGCGGAATAATGATCTGCTGACCCGTACCACCCGCCACATCACCCTGCCATGTTCTCAGGCCGGGCAATATTTCCACGGTACTCAATTGTTCGGCGTTATTTCCCCATCTACGGATGTTGGCCATGACCTCCGCGTCAAATGAATCTACCGGCCGTACTGGCAAGTAGAAATCACCAAGCCCCTGTTGCCCGGATCGCTGCGCTTGATAATAGAGACCCGGCGCGACAGGGCCAAAGCTTGGATTAGCGAAAGAGTTTGCTTTGGAAGCGCCGATGTCGGCGATGATATTGTCGCCATACTCGATAGAAGTAGACGTTTGATAAGTCGCTCTCGCTTGCGCCGTCGCCTCCGCTCCCTGAAATCCCTGCAACGCGCGTTGCTCCACGGTTAATGGAGCGGTCGGCGCTCCCACGCCGGCAAACGGTCCCGCAAAACCATTAAACGCGTTTGCAAATTCATAGGTGGCGGCCAGTCCGGAGACAATCTTAGTGTCGGTGTCATCGGTCGCGTTGATGCGGGCAAGTTGTTGCCCGGCACGCGCGGCGGCGTTAGGCGCATTGGCAAACGCTTCGGCCATCATGTCAGCGAGCGCGAGCGGTGCCATCAGCGTTCCTAACGTGAAGTAGACGCCCTTATCGATCCAATTCGACGTGGGATCCTCAAGCCCCTGGGCGGCTGATCTGAACTGTGTCGCGAAGTAGCCTTGAACCGGCTGGTATAAATTTTCGATGGGCGGCAAATCGGACGCCGTGTTCGGATTTGTGTACTTCGAAGCATCCGCGTACATCGTCGGCGCGGGCTTGCCGTTCTGATCGACGTACTCGCCCGTGACCGGATCGCGTGAAGTGAAGTTGCGGTAGCCGTCGTTCCCGTGCCACGTCGAGGGATCATCCGCCCGCCAGTTCGCAACCTTGGGATCGATCTCGAACAGCGGCTTGCTGTCGTCGAAGTAAGAGAAGTTAAAGCGACCGAGCGAACTGTTCTGTGCTTTCTGTTTCTCCTGCTCGTCGTACTTCAGTTGTCCAACTATCGAGTTCCCCACCGCATCT
>JBGPCS010000429.1:0-2566 GCA_041481875.1 Sulfurifustaceae bacterium | reverse complement strand
TCCCTTAAGTCAGTCCGTTTTCCTTCCGCTACACTACAAGTACTGACGAAACTCCGGAACCCGGCGATTTAATAGAGTGTATTAATAAATTTTCTTTGGCGCCTTCCGAATTCGTCTCTAGACTGCTCCCCTAACTAGAACCAGCCGCGTTCTACCCGGAGAGGTATCGGGCGAGCGTGCAGAGGTTGGGGTCGGCGCGTCGAACCGTCAAGTTAGAGGGGTGGTCAATGAGCAGCGAATCGGAACCTTCACAAATCGAACGAGATTGGTCCACCAGCCCGCGCTGGAGAGACATCAAGCGCGGTTACAACGCGCAAGAAGTTGTCCGCTTGCGCGGATCGGTACAAGTCGAGCACACGCTTGCGCGGCGCGGCGCCGAGAAGCTGTGGAAACTGTTGCATCAAGAGCCATTCGTCAACGCGCTGGGCGCGCTGACCGGCAACCAAGCGATGCAGCAGGTGAAGGCCGGCCTCAAGGCCGTTTATCTTTCCGGCTGGCAGGTCGCGGGTGACGCGAATCTCGCCGGCGAAATGTACCCCGATCAGTCGCTCTACCCCATCAATTCCGTGCCCGTCGTTGTGCGGCGCATCAACAATACCTTCCAGCGCTGCGACCAGATTCAGTGGATGGAGGGCAAGCGTCCGGGTGACGCGGGCTACATCGATTACTTCGCGCCGATCGTCGCCGACGCCGAAGCCGGTTTTGGCGGCGTGCTGAATGCCTTCGAGTTGATGAAGGCGATGATCGATGCGGGCGCCGCGGGGGTTCACTTCGAAGACCAGCTCGCGTCCGTGAAGAAGTGCGGCCACATGGGCGGTAAGGTGCTGGTGCCGACGCGCGAAGCGGTCGCGAAACTCGTCGCGGCGCGCCTGGCGGCCGACGTGCTGGGCGTGCCGACGATTCTTATCGCACGTACCGACGCGGAAGCGGCGGATCTCGTGACGTCCGACGTCGATGAGAACGACAAGTCGTTTTGTACCGGTGCGCGCACGGTCGAAGGTTTCTACCGCACCAAGGCCGGTATGAACCAGGCGATATCGCGCGGCCTGGCGTACGCGCCCTATGCCGATCTCATCTGGTGCGAGACCGGCACGCCGGATTTGGCGTACGCGCGAAAATTTGCCGAGGCCATCAAGAAGCAATATCCCGATAAGATGCTTTCCTACAACTGCTCGCCGTCCTTCAACTGGAAGAAGAACCTGGATGACGCGACGATCGCGAAGTTCCAGAAAGAGCTCGGCGCGATGGGTTACAAGTTCCAGTTCATTACGCTCGCCGGTTTCCATAGCCTCAACTATTCGATGTTCCATCTCGCTCATGGTTACGCGCGCGAGCAGATGAAAGCGTTCGTCGAGCTGCAGGAGGGCGAGTTTGCCGCCGCCAGCCAAGGCTTCACGGCCGTCAAGCATCAACGCGAGGTCGGCACCAGTTACTTCGACGCGGTGACCCAGGCGATCGAGGGCGACCAATCCTCGACGACGGCGCTGAAAGGCTCGACCGAGGACGAACAGTTCTTCGACACTAAGACCACCAAGAAAGCGGCTGTTTCTTAGTTCGGCAAAGCGGTAATATTTCGAAGCCACACCCGCGCGAGCGGGTGTGGCTTTTTCCTTTTCTCCATCTCCGACTGGAGTAACTCATGAGCAGCATGCCCGCTGGAGTCGACATCAAGGCGAAGATCGATCCCGAGTTCGCACAAATCCTCACCCCCGAGGCGCTGGCGCTCGTCGCTAAGCTGCATCGCGCGTTCGAGCCGCGCCGTCAGGAATTGTTGGCGCGACGCATCCCACGCCAAAAGGAATTGGACGCGGGCAAGCGGCCCGATTTCTTGACGGAGACAAAATCCATCCGCGACGGCGACTGGATCATCGCGCCGATTCCGAAGGATCTCGAATGCCGGCGCGTCGAGATCACCGGGCCCGTGGAGCGCAAGATGATCATCAACGCGTTCAACTCGGGTGCCGATGCGTACATGACCGACTTCGAGGATTCCAACACGCCGAACTGGAACAACCAGATCCGCGGCCAGCTCAACGTGCGCGACGCCGTGCGCCGCACGATCAGCTTCGAGCAGGGCGGCAAGCAATACAAACTGAACGACAAAATCGCGACACTGCTGGTGCGCCCACGCGGTTGGCATCTGGACGAGAAGCACGTGCTCATCGACGGCAAGCGCGTATCCGGCGGCGTCTTCGACTTCGCGCTTTTTCTGTTTCATAACGCGAAGGAACTGATGGCGCGTGGTTCGGGCCCGTATTTTTATCTGGCGAAGCTCGAAAGCCACCTCGAGGCACGGTTGTGGAACGAGATCTTCTGCATGGCGGAGGATGAGCTGAAGATCCCGCGCGGCACGATCAAGGCGACGGTGCTGATCGAGACGATCCTCGCGACGTTCGAGATGGATGAAATACTGCACGAGCTGCGCGAGCACAGCGCCGGGCTCAACGCGGGTCGTTGGGACTATATTTTTTCTTGCATCAAGAAATTCAAGACCGACAAGAATTTCTGTCTGGCGAATCGCGGTCTCATCACCATGACCGTGCCGTTCATGCGCGCGTACTCGCTG
>JBGPCS010000428.1:0-2582 GCA_041481875.1 Sulfurifustaceae bacterium | reverse complement strand
GAGTCGACGCGACCGGGCGCTCGTCCGGTGGGCGCGCAAGAAGAAATGGATCGAGTCGTTCCCGTCATCAAGCGGCTCTCTCGCGACATCGCGATTCCCATCTCCGTCGACACGTCCAAGCCCGAGGTCATGCGCGCCGCGGTCGCCGCTGGCGCGGGGATGATCAACGACGTGCGCGCGTTGCGTATGCCGGATGCGCTCGAAGCCGCTGTCGCGCTCGAGCGACCGGTTGTGCTGATGCACATGCAAGGCAATCCCGCGGGCATGCAGAACGATCCGCGCTATGCGGACGTCGTGCGCGAAGTGCGCGACTTTCTCGCCGCCCGCGTCGCCGCGGCGATCGCGGGGGGCGTTTCGCGCCCGCGGATCGTCGTCGATCCAGGTTTTGGATTCGGCAAGACTGCCGGGCACAATCTTGAGCTGTTGCGTAGACTGAAGGAATTCGCGACGCTGGGGCCCATCCTCGTCGGGCTATCACGCAAATCGATGATCCAAAAACTATTGGGTTTTCCGGTCGAGCGCCGGTTGCAGCCGAGTGTGGCGCTCGCCCTGATCGCGGTGCAAAATGGCGCGCGTATCGTCCGGGTGCACGATGTCGCCGCGACTGTCGAGGCCTTGCGGCTGCTCGAAGCGGTTTACCCGCTGAAACGCGAATAGTGCCGACGTGCGTTTCGATGACCGCGCGGCGCCCGTGCGCAAGACAAATCTGAGGAACGCCGAACCATGACTACGCGCAAGTACTTTGGCACTGACGGCGTAAGAGGGCGCGTCGGCGAAGAGCCGATCACGCCGGAAGTGGTGCTAAAACTCGGCTGGGCGGCCGGACGCGTGCTGAGCGGCAAGAGCGGCGATCCCGGAAAAATTCTCATCGGCAAGGACACGCGCGTTTCCGGCTATCTCCTCGAATCGGCGCTCGAGTCCGGACTTTCCGCCGCCGGCGTCGACATCCGGCTGCTCGGACCGATGCCGACACCCGCGATCGCTTATCTGACGCGTACCGCGCGCGCGCGCGCCGGGATCGTGATCAGTGCCTCGCACAATCCGTATCAGGACAACGGCATCAAGTTCTTTTCCGCGGAGGGTTCCAAATTACCCGATGCGACGGAACTAGAGATCGAGCGGACGATGGAGCTGCCGCTGAGCATGGTCTCGTCGAACGCACTCGGCAAGGCGAAGCGTTACGACGACGCGGGTGGCCGCTATATCGAATTTTGTAAGAGTACGTTCCCGCATCGCGCGAGTCTCGAAGGGCTGCGCATCGTCGTCGATTGCGCGAACGGCGCCGCCTATCAGGTCGCGCCACTCGTCTTCAGCGAGCTCGGCGCCGACGTGACGGCCATCGCCAATGAGCCGGACGGATTGAACATCAACCGCGAATGCGGCTCGACGTCCCCGGAGGGGTTGCGGCGCGCGGTGCTGGAGAAGGGCGCGCATCTCGGCGTCGCGCTCGATGGGGACGGTGATCGCGTCGTCATGGTGGACGCCGGTGGCGCTGTCCTCGACGGCGATCGACTGCTATTCATCATCGCTGTCGATCGATTGGCCAACGGTGGCTTGCGCGGCGGCATGGTCGGCACGCTCATGAGTAACTTTGGGCTTGAGCTCGCATGTCGGCAACGCGGCATCCCGTTCGTGCGCGCGGCGGTAGGCGATCGTCACGTCATGAGCGCGCTGATCGAGCAGGGGTGGGATTTGGGCGGAGAAACCTCCGGGCATATTATTTGCCTCGACAAGCTCACTACGGGCGACGGCATCATCGCCGCGCTGCAGGTGCTTTCGGCCATGGTTCGCACCGGACGACCGCTCGCCGAGCTGAAGAGCGGCATGCAGCTTTACCCTCAACACATGATCAACGTGCGCATGAATCGCCGCTTCGACGTGAAGTCATCCGGCACGGTACAGGATGCCGTGCGCGACGCCGAGCGAGAGCTGAACGGGCAGGGGCGCATCGTCTTGCGCGCGTCGGGTACCGAGCCGGTGATACGTGTCATGGTCGAGGGCGCCGACGACGGTCAAGTCGAGCGACTGTCGCGGCAACTCGCCGACGTCGTGCGCCGGGCCGCGGAGGCCGCGGCGTAACGCGCAGGTGCGGCGTGAGATAGGTTGTTGTTGTCGATCTCGCGTTAGCGGGAATCCATGCGCGATGCACCGCTTCGTTCTTAGGCCGAATGGACCCCCGCTTCCGCGGGGATGACGCGCTACTTTGTAAGCAGCGCGTCAATTGCTTTCCCCCGATCGGATCGGTAACATCGCGCGTTTTTTGGAGCTTAGTGTTCGATGCTTGTGCGCCGGCCGCTTATTGCAGGCAACTGGAAGATGAATGGCACACGCGCGCAGGCGGTGGTGCTTATCGATGGTATCCTGCGTGACACCGCGGCACTCGACGGCGTCGACATCGCGTTGTGTCCGCCGTGCGTGTTGATTCCGCTCGTCGCCGAGAGGCTAAAGGCCGCAGGCGCACGGATTGCCTGGGGCGGGCAAAATCTCGATATGCACGTAAGCGGCGCGTACACCGGCGAGATCTCAGGTGCGATGTTGCGCGACTTCGAGTGCACGTACGTTATCGTCGGGCATTCGGAGCG
>JBGPCS010000427.1:0-2582 GCA_041481875.1 Sulfurifustaceae bacterium | reverse complement strand
GAGAAACACACGCTGACGCGAAATGCGACGCTCCTTATTCGTCACGGTGCCGTCTTTCTCGCCCCACGCCGCTGCCGGCAACAAAATGCGCGCGCACTCGGTCGTGTCGGTATGGCGCACGCAATCCGAGACGATCACCAGCTCACAACGCTTGAGCGCGCGCCGAAAACGGTCGGCATCGGGGAGACTCACCGCGGGATTTGTCGCCATGATCCAGATCGCCTTGATCTCGCCGCGCTCGATGCCGCTGAACATATCGACGGCCTTGCGCCCCGGTGCGCGCGCGATGTTCCGCGCGTTCCAGAAGCGCGCCACGCGATCGATCGATTGGGAATCGAAACCCATGTGCGCCGCGAGCTGGGTAGCGAGCCCACCCACTTCACGCCCGCCCATCGCGTTCGGCTGACCGGTGATGGAAAACGGCCCCATGCCCGGTCGGCCGATGCGACCCGTCGCCAAGTGGCAATTAATAATGGCGTTGACCCGGTCGGTGCCGCTCGCGGATTGATTGATCCCTTGCGAGTAAAGCGTCACGACTCGTTCGGTACGCGCGTAGAGATCGTACAAACGCGCGACATCTTCTTCCGCGAGCCCGCACGCCTGCGCGACCGCGGGAACGGAAGGCGCGCTCGCGCGCGCTGCGGCAAGCGCGGCGGCGAAACCTTCGACGTGCGATTCGAGAAAATCGAGTTCGAGCCGATCCGAAAGGCGCAGATAGTTGAGCAGTCCATTGAACAAAACCGCATCGGTACCCGGCGCCAGCGCGAGATGCAAATCGCTCAACACACTCGTCGCCGTGCGCCGTGGGTCGATCGTCACGACCTTCAACGTCGGCCGCGCATCCTTCGCGCGCTGCATTCGATTAAACACGATCGGATGGCACCACGCCGTGTTCGATCCCACCAGCACCAGCAGGTCCGCTTGATCGATATCTTCGTACGAGCACGGCACCACGTCCTCACCGAACGCGCGCTGCTGCCCCGCCACCGCGGAGGCCATGCACAAGCGCGAATTCGTGTCGATGTTGGCGACGCCGAGAAAACCCTTCATCAGCTTGTTCGCGACGTAGTAGTCTTCGGTCAGCAGTTGCCCGGACACGTAGAACGCGACGGCATCCGGCCCATGCGCCGCGCGGATATCGCGCAGACCGGCGGCAACGGCATCGAGCGCGACCTGCCACGCGACGCGCTCTCCGCCGATTTCCGGATGAAGCAGACGATCCTCCAGGCCGAGCGTCTCGGCGAGCGTGGCACCCTTGGAGCAAAGCTGCCCGAAATTAGCCGGGTGCAGCGGATCACCGACGATCGTTATCGCATGGTCCGCCGCGCGTGTGACGCGCACGCCGCAGCCGACACCACAGTACGGACAGGTAGTTGCAACGTTCATCTAGTAGGAAACCTCTGAAGAATCTTTTCTGGCCACCAAGGTCATCGAGGAGAACTTTGAATAGCGAATGAGCCCTTGCGGCGCCGTCGGCGGTTCCGCCTGCTTGTCCGTCGAAAGCCTTCCGCCTAGCTCTCCCCCGCCACACCGGGGAGACAACGAGTCGGAGAGTGTCGCGCAACACTCGGCGGATCGATTAATAGTACGGACACGACGCCGTTCTCCAGTCGCACGGCATAGGTCTGCGTGCAGCCGACATCGGGCGCGACGGCGTTACCGGTGCTCAGCTCGACGACCCAATCGTGCAGCGGGCAGGCGACGCGCCCGCCGAACACGATGCCTTGCGACAACGGCCCGCCGCGGTGCGGGCAGCGATCGGCAAGCGCGTAGACCTCATCGGTGGCGGTACGGAAAATCGCAACGTTGCCACTCGGGCCGCGTACGACGCGCGCGCCGAGGCGCGGAATATCTTCGAGCGGCCCGACTTCGACCCATTCTTCGTTCGCGAGCGCGCTAGACATCGCGTTCCCCGCTAGGCAACGGCAATGGGGCTGAATTCATCTTTGTCATGCCCCGCCGCACGCCGTGCCCACGGATCGACCTGCGCGTCGCTTTGCGACACGGCGAAGCGCGCCGCGAGCGCCTTGCGGCCCTCGGCATCCTCGACGATGCAACGCTTCACGTACGCGAGCCCGACCCGCTCGATCCAGGGAGCGGTGCGTTCGAGATAACGCGCTTCCTCGCGATAGAGCTGCATGTAGGCGGCGCAGTATTCGAGCACCTCTTCCATCGTCGTCACTTTGCAAAGCAAATCGGTAACGCGCACTTTGACGCCGCCGTTGCCGCCGACGTGCAGCTCCCATCCGGAATCGACCGCGACGACGCCAAAATCCTTGATCGTCGCCTCGGCGCAATTGCGCGGGCAGCCCGACACCGCCATCTTTACTTTGTGCGGCGTCCACGCGCCCCAAGTCATCTTTTCGATCTTGATGCCCATGGTCGTCGAGTCCTGCGTGCCGAAGCGGCACCACTCGGAGCCGACGCAAGTCTTCACGGTGCGCAGCGCCTTGCCGTACGCGTGCCCTGAAACGAGACCGGCCTCGCCGAGGTCCCGCCATACCTTGGGTAGATCCTCCTTTTTTATGCCAAGGAGATCGATGCGCTGGCCGCCGGTGATTTTCACCGTCGGCACTTGGTAG
>JBGPCS010000426.1:0-2591 GCA_041481875.1 Sulfurifustaceae bacterium | reverse complement strand
TGATATTAGTATCCCCAATAACTCTTCAACACGTTCCGCTGGTTCGCCAAACTCTCCGGTGTCACCGGCTCGAAGCGTTCGAGGCCGATGTCCTGCAGCATCGCGCGACCGGCGCCGGTTTGATGCGCTTGCAACAGCCCGCCGCGAATTTTTTCTTTGATCTCGGCGCTCAATCGCGGAGACGCGGAGAGGATCAGTCGCGCCATTGGCTCGGTGGTCAGTATCACGGTCAGGCCGCCGCGTTGCAGTTTTTGGCTGACGACGGCGGTGGGGAGGAACGCGGCTTCGACTTTCTTTTCGAACAGGAAATCGATGGCCTCCTCCGAACTTCGAACTTCGACGAGCGCGGGCTGACGCGCGGGATTCGGAAACATGGCGTTCAATCGGGCACTCCCTCCGCTGAGCAATCCCAGCGATGCGATGCGGCGGCCGATCAGTTGCGCCGGATCGACGATGCGCGCGGTGTCGCGCGTGATCAGGCTGTAGCTCGCGCTGTCGGGAGTTTTGGCGATGGCGCTGAAACCGAATTTGTTGAGGCGATAATCGGTGAAGTGCGGGCCATCGAGCGCGATGTCATAGCTGCTGCGGTGGAGCACGCTCCAGTAGGCGGGGAAGTTGGGCGGCATTTGTATGGTGCAGGGTCGACCCGTGAGCGTCTGGATATACAGCGCGAGTGGTTGATAACTTCGAAACGTGCGCTCCTCGCGCGGCAGCGGCTGAATCAGCAGGACGAGCGCGGCGTCGTTTGCTCCGGCCAGCGGCGGCAAGCAGAGCAGGACAACGACCCAGAGGCGTGCTAAACAACGCCGGGCTTTCGCGCACACGCGAACCACGGCTGTCAGCGCTCGCTTGTTGGGATTGCGTTCGTGCCCATTCATTGAGTCTAATCCACCGTTCGTTGGAGTGCCGTGGAAGCGCCATCGCAGGTGACCGATGGTCGCGATCGACGGATAATGACGGCGTCTACACGACGTAGGAGACGTTCGATGGTCCCGACGGAAGCCACGATCTGCGATTTCGGGCGAGTCGCGCCGGATTTCAAGCTGCCCGGCGTCGATGGGCGGACGTGGACGCTCGACGATGCGCGTGGTGCGAACGGATTGCTCGTCATGTTCATCTGCAATCACTGCCCGTACGTGAAGACGGTGCGCGAGCGCATCATCCGCGACGTGCGCGACCTCGGCGTGCTCGGGGTACGCTCCATCGCCGTCAGCTCGAACGATCCGACGGACTATCCGGACGACTCGTTCGACAACATGAAGCGCGTGGCGCGCGAGTATGGCTATCCATTCCCGTACGTTTACGACGAGACGCAGGAAGTCGCGAAGCGCTATGGCGCCGTGTGCACGCCCGACTTCTTCGGTTACAACGGCGATCTGAAGCTCCAATACCGCGGGCGCTTGGATGCCTCGCGCCGGGAGTTGGTGCCGAACGCACGCCGCGAGCTGTACGAGGCGATGAAACAAGTCGCGCAAACCGGCAGCGGCCCGGCCGAGCAGGTCGCGAGCATGGGTTGCTCGATTAAATGGGCGAAGTAGGGCGGCCGGGCACGTATTGCCGCGTCCACGGCCGTGAGCGAAAATACACGCGTTTCGCGCGCCGCGAAGCCAGGAAGCCGCCTAAGCGAGCCCATCAGTTGCCGTCGACTAATCGCGCCCTAAGTCGCCTCTGCGTTTGCCGTGTGCCAATCGCGTCGCACGGCATCGCACGGCGAAATGTTTGCGCAGACCAAGAGGAAAATCGATGAATGCACCTCCTCACGCCCATCCAGCGCACGCTGCGTTGAAATTACCGCGGCGCGTGCTGGCGAACGCGATCCGCGCGCTGGCGATGGACGCGGTGCAGAAGGCGAACTCGGGTCATCCGGGCGCGCCGATGGGCATGGCGGACATCGCCGAGGTGTTGTGGAACGATTTCCTGAAGCACAACCCCGCCAATCCGAAATGGATCGACCGCGATCGCTTCGTGCTGTCGAACGGTCATGGCTCGATGCTGCTTTACAGTTTGCTGCATCTCAGCGGTTACGATCTTCCCATCGAAGAAATAAAAAATTTCCGCCAACTGCACTCGCGAACGCCGGGTCATCCCGAGTACGGCTGCGCACCGGGGGTTGAGACCACGACCGGACCGTTGGGCCAAGGTTTTGGCAACGCCGTCGGCATGACGCTCGCGGAGAAAATGCTGGCCGCGCGTTTCAATCGCGACGGGCACGCCATCGTGGATCACTGCACGTACGTTTTTGTCGGCGACGGCTGCATGATGGAAGGTGTCTCGCATGAAGCCGCCTCGCTCGCGGGCCATTTGCGCCTCGGCAAGCTCATCGCGTTTTACGACGACAACGGCATTTCGATCGACGGCCAAGTCAGCGGCTGGTTCACCGACGACACGCCGAAGCGCTTCGAAGCCTATGGTTGGCAGGTGATTCCGAATATCGACGGTCACGATCCGGACGCCGTGAAGCAAGCGATACTGAAAGCGCGCGCGCAACTCGATCGGCCGACGCTCATCTGTTGCAAGACCGTGATCGGCTTCGGCGCGCCCAACAAGCAAGGTACCGAGGCGGCGCACGGGTCCGCGCTTGGCGCCGACGA
>JBGPCS010000425.1:0-2599 GCA_041481875.1 Sulfurifustaceae bacterium | reverse complement strand
CTGGTTTCGATCGCGATTTGGATTTGGCCGCCCAACAGGTCGGTCATCATCGGCGCGCCGCCTTTGTACGGCACGTGCGTCATTTGCACGCCCGCCATGCTCTTGAACAATTCCGCGGACAGATGCTCGGTGCTGCCGTTCCCGGCGGAGCCGTAGTTGAGCTTGCCGGGATTCGCCTTGGCGTAGTCGATCAGCTCCTTTACGGAATTCACCGGCACGGATGGATGCACGATGACGATGTTCGGAACGGAAGCGATGACGGTGATCGGAATGAAATCCTTCTCGAAGTCGTACGGCAGTTGTTTGTAAAGACTCGTCGCGATCGCATGCGCTATCGTCGAAATGAAAAAGGTGTAGCCATCAGGCGCTGCCTTCGTCGCGACCGCGGCGCCGAGCGTGCCACCGCCACCGCCGCGATTGTCGATGACGACGGGTTGGTGCAGCGCGTCGGAGAGTTTCTGTCCGAGCGATCGCGCCACGATGTCGGTGGTCCCGCCGGCGGGAAAAGGAACAATGAGGGTTATGGTTCTCGCCGGCCACGACTCCGCCGCGGCACTGGCCGGAGGCCCGAACGGGACCGACAGGGAAATTAGAATCGCGGCAGTGCGGAAAATAATCTTCATCAATCCTCCTGCTCAGATCTTTGGAACTCCGGGCAATGCTTATGAGTTACCGACAAATAGCCTGCCGGAACTCAACGCCGCCTCTCACCCCTTCCCCTCTCCCGAAGAGAGAGGGGTTTTGCCGCCCTATCGGAACAGAGAAGAGACGCACTCTAGTCCGCGGCCGTTGACCAAAGCAACTTTTGCACCCGCTTCAACCCGAGCGCCGGGCGAAGAAGATTCCGAGCAACACGAGCGCGCCGCCAAACAGCTGCGCCCACCCCAGCGATTCGCCGAACAGCATCCACGCGAGCAACGCCGCGACGATCGGCTGCGTCAATACACTGACCGACGACAGTGCCGCCGAAAGGTGTGCGAAGCCGTAGGCGATGAGGCTCTGGCCCAGCACTTGCGAGACCAGCGCGAGCCCGAGCAGCACCGCCCAACCGTTCGGTCCCTCCGGCAGCATCGGCTGCGGCGCCAGCAACGCAATCGGCAGCAGCACCACGACACTGACGGTCGTACTCAACGCCATCAACATTGCCGTCGAAACGCCTTCGCGGGCACGTTTGATCGACAGCATGTAGCCGGCGTAGAAAACCGCGGCACACGCGCCGAGCAAATCGCCCGTAACGTGCGTGCCGCCGAGCTCGAAGCTCGGTCCGACCAGGAATGTCGTGCCGACGAGCGCGCCGATCATGCACACGACGAAGAGCCCGGAGACGCGTTGACGAAATAGAAACCAGCCGCCGAGCGTCACGAAGATCGGCGCGAAGTTCGCGAGCAGCGTCGAGTTGGCGACGCTGGTGTAAATGATGGACCAATGCCACACGCCGAGATCGGCGGCGAAGAAGACTCCCGCGAGCAGCGCCACGGCGAACAGCGACATCGAGGTTCGCGGTTGCGCCCGTTCTTTCGCGAGAACCCAAAGCCACAGCAGCGGCAGCGCTAACGCGAGCCGCCAGAACGCGCTCGCCGTCGGACCGACGTCCGACCAGCGCACGAAAATCGGCGAGAGGCCGAGCGCCGCGCCGCCGAGCAGCAACGCGACGAACGCCGCCGCACGAACGTCGGCCGCCGTCGGGTGAGTCTTGTCGGGCTTCACGCGCCGCAGCATAAACTATATTTTGCCGGCCGCTCGTTGACCGTTCTTATGCGACCGCTGTGATTCACTCTCCTCATCCGAGAGCCTTCGACGATAAGTGAATTGCCTCGGTTCAACTCCGCCCCTCACCCCTACCCCTCTCCCGAGGGGAGAGGGGTTTTAAGTCTTTCTCGAAAATCCAACCAGATAGTCCGGCGGTTTTACTTGATCGTGATATCTAGACCCCCGCTCTCCCGTGAGGGTGACGGCCTGTTTTGCGTCGCTTTGCTAACGACCCAGCGTAATAACCGCGAGACTCGCGGCGAGGAGAACCATACCGGCGATCTCGAGACGCGAAAGATGCTCGCTGAATAGGCGGCGCGAGACGACGGCGCCGAAGAAAATCTCGACCACGCCCAAGGTACGGACATGCGCGATCGGCTCGATCGTACCGGCGGTGAACCAACCAATCGACGCGGCCGCGCCCATCGCGCCGGCGAACAGCGACACGCGCCACGCTTTGGCCGCGCGCGCGACGACGGCCACGTCGCGATACAGCAGCCAACCGCCAAGCAGCGCCGTTTGCACGAGCTGCGCGCCGACCAACGTCAAAGCCGCGGCCAGCAGGAACGGCGCATCGACGGCGAGCGCGGCGCCGCGAAAGCCGACGGCGGCGACCGCGAAGCTCGCGCCGGAAGCGAGGCCGAACAGCGCCGGGCGCGCGGTCCAGCCGGTCAATAGCGTGCGCAGCGGACGCGCCCGATCGATCGGCGTGAACAGCAGCACGCCGAGCGTCGCACCGATGACGGCCAGTGCCGTCGTCATGGTCAACGGATCGCCGAGAAACGCGAAGCCGAACATAGCGACGAGGATGATCTCGGTCTTCGAATAGGCGACGCCGAGCGCAAAGTTG
>JBGPCS010000424.1:0-2599 GCA_041481875.1 Sulfurifustaceae bacterium | reverse complement strand
GTCGAGGATCCGATCGCGATGCTGCATCGTGCCCATCGGTTTCTTAAACCGGACGGGCTGGTCTATCTAGAGCTGCCGGACGGTGAAATGGCTTCCGCGCACGGCTTCGGACGCGAAGAATTTTTCATCGAGCATCTGCACATCTTCAGTTTCGCCTCGATTGTGATGCTCGCGAATCGGGCGGAGTTTATGCCAATCGCCGTCGAGCGATTGCAGGAACCGAGCACGAAATTTACGCTGCGGGCATTTTGCGTGCGGGCCGAGCGACGGAATGAAGTCACCGAGAGGAGGGGAGCAGACATTGGACGCTAATCTGCAAGGAGAGAAGCGCTACGAGCAGGTATACGGCGCCACCTTCGCCCGGTACACGCAGCAAGAAATGATCGAATTCATCGAACCGTTCAAAGTGCGGTTCGGGCGCAACAAGCTGGATGCTCGGAGTATCTTCGAAGGGAAAAAGTGTTTCGATGCGGGCTGCGGCAACGGCCGCGGCGCGCTCTTTATGTTGATGAACGGCGCGGCGCACGTTACCGCGTGTGACTTCAGCAGCCAGAACGTCGAGTCGACGCGTTCGTTCCTAAGGCAGTTCGGATTCGAGAACGCCGAGGTGTTCGAGTCGTCGTTGGAGAGCATACCGCGCCCGGACGAGACCTTCGACTTCGTATGGTGCAACGGCGTCATCATGCACACGCGGTACCCGAACCGCTGCCTGAACGAGATCGCTCGAATACTCAAAGTAGGCGGGAAGTCGTGGATTTACGTCTATGGCTCGGGTGGCCTGTATTGGCGAACCATCTATCGCTTCCGTCGCATGCTGCATGATGTCGCCGTGGCGGATTGCATGGCGGCGCTGCAGTTGATGCGCTATGAGACGCGCTACGTCGCCGAGTTCATTGACGATTGGTTCGCTACGTATCTGCGGTCTTATACGCACAAGGACCTTTCGGCGGCGCTCGAGGCGGCGGGCTTCGCGCCCGCGGAGCCGCTTCCCTTTGGTATGGCATATGACACGAGTCATCGTCGTAACAGTTACGGGCTACTCGAAAAAGACTTGATGGGAGAGGGCGATCTTCGGTACCTGCTGCACAAGACGAAGCAGACGCCGGTGCGATCGCAGCAGATTTTGAGCGACGGCGAGTACGGGTCGGATTTCGAATGGCCGCCGATTATCGCGCAACGCATGGACCCGGCCTTCGAGCGTTTCGCCGCCGCCTTGGCAACGGACTGGCAACGGATCGCGGCTGCGGCGCATCTGCAGCGCGAATTGCGTTTGCAGATGACGAAACCGGAGCCCTTCGACGTGGAGGCTTATTTCCAAACCATGGATCGGGTGGCGAGCTACGCCGCGAATTGCGGCGGATTGTGACGCCCAGTTTGCCGCGTGTGGCTGAGCGGGAACACTCCGCAAGCTCCAATGACATGAAGCAACATAAACTCCACATCGTGGATTCCGTCGCCGCGGCAGGTGTGTTCCTGTCGGCTAACGCGCTCGAAGGCGGAGATGAAGTCGTGTCCACGCACTATAGCGTCGTCGGATTCCTGCGTGCCCGCGGCATAGCGTGCAAGGATATCTCCGATTCCATCGACGTCGGCGAAACGAAGACGGCGATCGAAGAGGCGTCGCGATATCTCGACGCGATCTTGGAGCGGTTGGACGCGACGCTTGGTACACGCATGTGTGTAGCCGCGGGTCTGCCGCGAATGGCGATATTTCACTCGTTGTTCAAATATCTGGGCCAATACCATTTGGCCGGCCTCGCGACGTTCGAGAAAGTATTTAACCGGCTGCTCGCGCACGATGACGTACGCGCGATCCACTTTTACTGGGCTGTGCCGACGTCGAACGACGCGATATTTTCGTTTATCGACGTCGTGGCGCGCGTGTGCTCGACACGCGGACTGGCGTACGTGCGGATTCCCTGCCGTCCTTCGCTGGGCTCCCGAGCCTTCACTGCCGTCCGCAATGGGTACGCGCTTGCAGAACGGGCGTTTGCATCCCCGGAGAAAGTTGGCGCGGTGCTCGGAAGATCGTTGCGCCGCTTGCGCTGGTCGCGCGTCCCTATATCGTGCGATTGGCCAGTTGCTCTGGTGTTCGATCCGGGCGAGTCATCTTTTTTTTCCATGGCCCTTCGTCGTCACGGATGGCACGTCGTCCGTGTGCCGCGCAACGGTATGATCGGCGGCCACCCCGCTCGGGAAGCGTTGGCTCTGCTGGAGAAGATGAAGAGCGCCGCGATCGACTGGCAGCGATCGCGACCGCCCCAAGCGATTCCCGGCGCGGACTTGGAGGCGCGGCTCGTGTCGTTTGTGGTCGAAAACGCGCGGCCGCTATTGCTCCCGGTGCTCTGTACGGACGCATTCGTTCGGACGCGCCACGTTCGTGTGGCGGCATGGGACGTGCCGTTGATCACGCGGCCGGTGCTCAATCTGTTGGCGGAGTTTTCGCTGGCGGCCGGTTTATCGGTCCTCGGACGACAACATGGGGCGAACTACGCGCATCAGAACCTCGGTAGGCTGCATTTCGATTCCGACTTCAACCGCTGCACGCACTTCTTCTCCTACGGTTTTGGTGTGGGGGAGTTCGCAACCACATACCCGC
>JBGPCS010000423.1:0-2622 GCA_041481875.1 Sulfurifustaceae bacterium | reverse complement strand
TCTGAACAAGTCCCAAAAACTATTTCTCACCGCAAAGGCGCAAAGAGCGCAAAGGGGTTTCTCGGTAAAACCCCATGTTCTTCTTTGCGTCCTTTGCGTCTTTGCGGTGAATGTTCACTTAATCAGAGGTTCCCTAGTTGACGCTGATCGGATGATGCAGGTGGCACGCGACGGTTCGGCCACCCGTTATCTCGCGCAACGTCGGCGCGATCGTGGAACACGGCGCGAACGCCTTCGGGCAGCGTGGATGGAAACGGCAACCGCTCGGCGGGTTCATGACGCTCGGCACTTCTCCGGCCAAGATTTGTTGCGGTCGCGCGGCCTCGAGTGCCGGATCGGGAATCGGCACGGCGGCGAGCAGCGCCTGCGTGTACGGATGCAGCGGGTCGCGGTACAAGTCGTTGCGGCTGGCGATCTCGACGATGCGGCCGAGATACATCACGGCGATGCGGTCGCTGATGTGGCGCACGACCGACAGATCATGCGCGATGAAGAGGTAGGTCAGCTTCATCTTCTCCTGAACGTCCATGAATAGGTTCACGACTTGCGCCTGGATCGAAACATCGAGGGCCGAGACCGGTTCGTCGCATACGATGAGACTCGGCTCCATGGAAAGCGCGCGCGCGATACCGATGCGCTGGCGCTGGCCGCCGGAGAATTCGTGCGGATAGCGCTCCGCCATGTCGGGCAGGAGGCCGACGGTGCGCAGCACCTCGGCGATACGCGCGCGATACTTCGCTTTGTCCTTTGCGAGGCCGTGCACGACCAGCGGCTCGCCGACGATGTCGCGCACCTTCATGCGCGGATCGAGCGAGCCGTACGGGTCCTGATAGACCATTTGCATGCGCCGGCGGATCGGACGCATGCGCCGGCGATCGTGATGCGTGATGTCCTCGCCCTCGAAAACGATTCGCCCCGCGGTCGGTTCGAGCATGCGCAGGATCGCGAGCCCGGTCGTCGACTTGCCGCAGCCGCTCTCCCCGACGAGGCCAAGCGTCTCGCCCCGCTTCAGCGTAAACGACACACCGTCGACCGCCTTCACCGAACCCACTTGCTTCTGAACCAGGATTCCTTGCGTGACCGGAAAATGCACTTTCAGATCCTCGACCCGCAGGATCTCGTCGCCGCCGTTCGAGGGAATCGACTCACGCATGAACGAAACACGCGCTCAAATGACTTGCCGCAACCGCTTCAAGCAGCGGGCGCTCCGCGCGACAACGATCGATCGCGCTCTTGCAGCGCGGCGCGAATGCGCAGCCGAGCGGCAGGTCGGCGAGATCGGGCGGCTGGCCCTCGATCGGTACCAGGCGCTTCTTCGTCGCTACGTCGAGGCGCGGAATCGAATCCATCAAACCGCGCGTGTAGGGATGGCGCGGACGCGCGTATAGCTCGGCGGCACTCGCGGTTTCGACGACGCGCCCGCCATACATGACCATGACTCGATCGGCGTAGCGCGCGACTACGCCGAGATCGTGCGTAATCAATATCAGTGCGGAGTTCGTTTCGCGCGTCAACTTCTTGAGCAGCGTCAGGATCTGCGCCTGCACGGTAACGTCGAGCGCGGTCGTCGGTTCATCGGCGATGATGAGCTTGGGCGCGCAGGCAAGCGCCATGGCGATCATCACGCGCTGGCGCATACCGCCGGAATATTGGTGCGGATACGAGCCGAGCCGGCTGGCTGCATCCGGAATAGACGCCTTCGATAGCAGCGCTTTCACCTTCTCGAGCGTCTCGGGCCACGGCGTGCCCTTATGCCGGTTGATCGGCTCGCCGACTTGCATGCCGACAGTCAACACCGGATTGAGCGAGGACATCGGCTCCTGAAAGATCATCGCGATGTGATTGCCGCGCACGGCGCGAATGTCCTCGTCGCTGAGCTTCAGCAAATCTCGCCCGTCGAAAACAATTTCCCCGGTCTCGATGCGGCCGGGGGGATCGGGAATCAAGCGCAGTAGCGACAACGCCGTCACGCTCTTGCCCGAGCCACTCTCACCCACGATCGCGAGCGTCTCGCCCGCGGCAACCTGAAATGAAACTTGATCGACGGCGCGCACGACCCCGCGCGGCGTGCGAAACGTCACGGATAGATCGTTAACGCTAAGTAGAGGTTGAGTCACTTGCGGCTACTGAGACGCCCCGGCGGGAACGTAACGGGAGGGGACCCGCACGACGTTACGAGTCGTCTTCTGACTAGAACCCCATCTGCTTCTTCATTTCCTGATCGACCCAGATCCGCGCATAGATCGGACCCGGACGCACGGCGGCCACGCGCAACTCGCCGTCGTAGTTCTGCACCCACGGCCACCAGGCCGAGTAATAGTACGGTGTCGGCAGCCACACGTAAGGCGCTTTATCGAGAATCTCGACCGTCATCTCCCGGATCATCTTTTTGCGCTTGGCTTCATCGCGCGTGTGGTAAACCTCATCCATCTTTTTGTCGAATGCCGCATCGGTCCACATCGAAGGATTCCAGGTTTGCCCGGTGACGAAGCTCTTGCGGATGCTGGTCGTCGGGTTGGTGTGGCCGTTATTCATGTAGTAGCCTTCGGCGTGCGTCTTGCTGGTCATCGCCGCGAGGAACGCCGGGTATTCCATCGGCTGGATCTCGACCTTCACGCCGAC
>JBGPCS010000422.1:0-2624 GCA_041481875.1 Sulfurifustaceae bacterium | reverse complement strand
GCCCTTCGCGCCGCGCCCGCTCTGCCGAAATACACCGTGCCTGTGACTCTTCCGCTTCGCAACATTGCGATCATCGCTCATGTCGATCATGGGAAGACGACGCTCGTCGATCAGCTCCTCAAGCAATCGGGCACGCTCGATGCGCGCAAGGACATGGGCACGTGCATCATGGATTCAAACGTGCTCGAGCGCGAACGCGGTATCACGATACTCGCCAAGAACACGGCGCTACGCTGGCGCGACTATCGGATCAACATCGTCGACACGCCGGGCCACGCCGATTTCGGCGGCGAAGTAGAGCGCGTGCTCTCGATGGTCGACTCCGTGCTGCTCCTCGTCGACGCGGTGGATGGGCCGATGCCGCAGACGCGCTTTGTCACGCGCAAGGCCTTTTCCCACGGCCTGCGCCCGATCGTCGTCATCAATAAGGTCGACCGTCCGGGCGCGCGCCCGAGTTGGGTGCTCGACCAGACCTTCGATCTCTTCGATCGCCTCGGTGCGACGGAAGAACAGCTCGACTTCCCTGTCGTGTACGCGTCCGCGCTTTACGGTTATGCCGGACTTACGTCCGACGTCACGAGCGGCAACATGACGCCGCTCTTCGAGACCATCATCGAACGCGTGCCGCCACCGGACGTCGATCTCGATGGGCCGTTCCAAATGCAAATCTCCAATCTCGACTATTCAAGCTACGTCGGCGCGATCGTGATCGGGCGCATCAAGCGCGGGCGGGTGCGGCCCAATCAAAACATCACCGTGATCGACCGCAGCGGCGGCGCACGCGGCGCCCGCGTGCTGCAGGTGCTCGGTTTTCTCGGGCTGCAGCGTTATGAGATCGAGGAAGCAACGGCCGGAGACATCATCGCACTGACGGGCATCGAAGCGCCGCGCATCTCCGATACGCTATGCGACCCGGAACACGCCGACATGCTGCCGCCGATGAACGTCGACGAGCCGACGGTCAGCATGACGTTCGAAGTCAACACGTCTCCGTTCGCCGGGCGCGACGGCAAGTTCGTCACGTCGCGCAATATCAAAGAGCGGCTCGAACGCGAGCTGATCCACAACGTCGCGTTGCGCGTCGAGCCGACCGGCTCGCCGGACAAATTCAAGGTGTCCGGCCGCGGCGAGCTGCATCTTTCCATCCTTATAGAGAACATGCGCCGCGAGGGTTACGAAGTCGCCGTATCGCGCCCGCAGGTGATACTGAAAGAGGTCAACGGGGAGAAGCACGAACCTTACGAGCTGCTCAACGTGGACATCGAAGACCGGCATCAAGGCGCGATCATGGAAAAGCTCGGCGAGCGCAAAGGCGACCTGCTCGACATGCAACCGGACGGCAAGGGCCGCGTGCGCCTCGAGTACATGATTCCCGCGCGTGGGTTGATCGGCTTCCAGACCGAATTTCTCACGACCACAGCCGGCACCGGACTGCTCAATCACGTGTTCGATCACTACGGCCCGATGAAGAAGGGCGAGGTAACGGGCCGCGGCAACGGCGTGTTGATCTCGAACGACACCGGCCGAAGCGTCGCCTATGCGTTGTTCGCGCTACAGGAGCGCGGGCGCATGCTGATCGGCCCGGGCGAGGAACTCTACGAGGGCATGGTCATCGGCCTGCACTCGCGCGACAACGATCTCGTCGTCAACGCACTGCGCGAAAAGAAGCTCACCAACATCCGGGCCGCCGGCTCGGACGAAAACATTTTGCTCACGCCTCCGATCAGACTGTCGCTCGAACAGGCGCTGGAATTCATCGAGGAGGATGAGCTGGTCGAAGTCACACCGGCCTTCATCCGCGTGCGCAAAAGATTCCTAAAAGAGACCGATCGGAAACGCGCGCAGCGGGCCGCCGCCGTCTAACCGAATCGACCACGTGCTCGCTTGCCACGGCGAAGCGGCATGTCTCGCTTTAACGAAGCAAGCTGGCGCGCGGCGCCGTCTTTCGTTTGCCCACCCCACCCCTAACCGGTAGTATCGTGTCCGGTTACGCCGTGCAAGAGCGCAGTTAGATAAGGAGGCAACTCATGATGCGTACTGCGATCCGTCCGGTTCTCCTCCTCGTCGCTGTCCTGCTCGTCCCCGCCTGCGGCAATGACGGCGGCGACACGACAGTCATCAACCAAACGCTGCCAACGACAGCGCCCGCGGCGGGCGCGATCCTGGTTGTGACCGATTCCAATATTCTCCTCAATGTGTCGCCGACCAACCCATCCTCGATCGTCTCCGCGATCGCCTTGACCGGCCTCCAACCGGGCGAGGTCATCCGTGGCATCGACTACCGGCCAGCCGGTGGACAGCTCTACGCACTGGGATCTACGTCACGCCTTTATCAAATTCGTCCAGAGACGGCGATCTGTATCGAAGTCGGCCTCCCCGGGGCGTTTACGCTCACGGGCACGGCGTTCGGCTTCGATTTCAATCCGACGGTCGACCGGATTCGTGTCGTCAGTAACACGGATCAAAACATCCGTTTGAATCCGAACGGCGCCTTGGCGGCTACGGACATTACGCTCGCCTATGCCGCGGGCGATGCGAACGCAGCCGCAAACCCGAACGTGACTGGCGTTGCCTATTCGAACAACGTCAATGGAGCAACGACAACTACGTTGTATGGCATCGAT
>JBGPCS010000421.1:0-2676 GCA_041481875.1 Sulfurifustaceae bacterium | reverse complement strand
CGTTCGGCTCGAGATCGATCTCGGGCTTGGAAATATGCAGAAAACTGTACGGCTTCCCGGCGGCACGGGCGCGCGCTTCGGCACTGTTGAGCACATCGTACGGCGGCGCAATCACGCCGGCGGTGTGCTCGGGCGCGGGCCGTAGGCCGGGAAACGGTCGGATCAAAGGCATGGCGACAGTCGCTAACGGAAACCCGCATTCAAAACGAGTCGCGGCGCGCGGTCAATCCAATTTAGCCACGCGCGGAACGTCGGCTACGCCGGTATACTTTCACGAAGAAAGTCGCAGAGAAATATCAGAGGCACCCGATAGCTCCGACGCGCGGCCGGCTGCGCTGGATTCGCGCATTCGCGGGAATGACGAGTGCACCGACCTCGTTCTATATAAAGATATGCAGAAAGATTGTCGACCCTATCTTCCGCCTGAGTGGGCGCCGCAAAGCGGCGTGTTGTTAACGTGGCCGCACGGCCACGGGGATTGGGCTGATCGGATTTCCGCGGTCGATCCGGTGTTCACGGCGATTGCGCGCGAAGTCGCGCGCCGCGAACGCGTCGTCATCGCCTGCGACGACGACAAACATCGCGCGCACGTCGAGACGACGCTCAAAAAAGCGGGTGTGGACATGGCGCGCGTTACCCTTGGCATCGCGCCGTCGAACGACACGTGGGCGCGCGATCATGGACCGATCACGGTGCTCTGCAAAAACCAGCCGCTGCTGCTCGATTTCGGATTCAACGGCTGGGGCCAAAAATACCCGCACGACCTCGACAATCTCATTACTCGGCGCCTACACGAGGGCGGCGCCCTCGGTAACGCGCCGCTCGAAGCGATTAACCTTGTGCTCGAAGGCGGCTCCATCGAAGTCGATGGATCGGGCACGCTCCTCACCACGTCCCGTTGTCTGCTTACGCCGACGCGCAACCCGGGCTTCTCACAGGGAAAGCTCGAGCGCGAGCTCGGCGATTGGCTGGGCGTAAATCGCGTGCTATGGCTGGAACACGGCAATCTAGAAGGCGACGACACCGACAGTCACATCGATACGCTCGCGCGTTTTTGCGACGCGCGCACCATCGCTTATGTGGCCTGCGACGACCCCAAAGACGCGCACTACGACGATCTGAAATCGATGGAGACGGAGCTAAGAGGCCTTCGCGCCGCCGACGATTCGCCGTATCGCCTCGTGCCGCTCCCATGGCCAGGCGCGCAATACGACAGCAGCGCGCGCCGCTTGCCCGCGACCTACGCGAATTTTCTCATCATCAACGACGCGGTCTTGGTCCCAACGTACCGCGACACCGCGGATCGCGTGGCGCTTGAGCGACTCGCGCGATGTTTTCCGGATCGAAAGATCATCGGCATCGATTGCTTGCCGATCATCGCGCAATACGGGAGCTTGCATTGCTTGACGATGCAATTACCGGTCGGAGTGGTATGAACAGTGATGCGAGTGCCCCGGTGCCGAAGGGCGCGATCACGGTGCCGTGATACCATGACGCTCATGAGCAAAACATTGTCCGTCGGACTCGTGCAACACGCCTGCACCGAGGACCGCGCGGCGAACTTCGCCGCTTCGGTTGCGGGCATACGCGACGCGGCAGCGCGCGGCGCGAAACTGGTGTTGTTGCCGGAGTTGCATACCGGCGTTTACTTTTGCCAGACGGAAGACACGCACAGATTCGATCAGGCGGAGCCGGTGCCGGGTCCGACGACCGACACGCTTGGGACGCTCGCCAAAGAATTGCGAATCACCCTCGTCGGCTCCGTCTTCGAGCGACGGGCGGCGGGCATCTACCACAACACCGCGGTGGTGTTGGATTCCTCGGGGAAGCTCGCGGGGCGTTATCGCAAGATGCACATCCCGGACGACCCCGGCTACCACGAAAAATTTTACTTCACGCCCGGCGATCAAGGCTTCGCTCCGATCGCGGCCGATCAGCGGCGGCTTGGCGTGCTGGTCTGCTGGGATCAGTGGTACCCGGAAGCCGCACGGCTGATGGCGCTGCACGGCGCGGAGACGTTGCTGTATCCGACCGCGATCGGCTGGGACCCGCGCGACGATGCCGCCGAGCGCGAGCGGCAGCGCGAGGCGTGGCGCACGATTCAGCGCGCGCACGCGATCGCCAACGGAGTTCCGATTCTCGTTTGCAACCGCACCGGCATCGAGCCCGACCCGAGCGGCGCGGGTCCGGGCATTCAATTCTGGGGCTCGAGCTTTATCGCGGGGCCGCAGGGCGAGATTTTGGCGCAAGCGCCGGCGGATGAGTCGGTGGTGCTGGTTACGGAAGTCGACCTTGGCCGCTCCGAAGACGTGCGGCGCATCTGGCCGTTCTTTCGCGACCGGCGCATCGACGCGTACGACGATCTTAATAAGCGCTACGGTCACTGAGAGCGCCTAATAAAATGACTTGCCGCCGCTCGACGACCGTCTCTCGGCTGCTCCCACGAGAGCGGACAGAATTAATTAGAGCCCTTCAATGACACCCTCCCTGTTCCTTCCCGCGTGCGCGGAGGAAGGAACAGGAAGGGCTGCGGCGACATTCATGCCTCGTCCTTCGCACTTTATACAGTCGGTCGAATTGCTCGACGCCATATTGAGCAGCGCGGCGCGCGCGGCGGCGCGGGAACCCACCACTCTCCACAACAACGACATGCCGAACGCGGGCGGCGCGCGCGGG
>JBGPCS010000420.1:0-2697 GCA_041481875.1 Sulfurifustaceae bacterium | reverse complement strand
ATCGACGGCAACCAGGAATTCATCGGCCAAGGATTGTCGAACATCGCCGCGAGCTTTTTCTCCGGCTACCCCTCGAGCGCCTCGTTCAACCGAACCGCGTTCAACTATGAGGCCGGAGCGCGCACGCCGCTCGCCGCGGTATTCTCCGCGGGTTTGCTTGTTGTGGTAGTGCTCGGCATCGCGCCACTGGCGGCTTACCTGCCGATCGCGGCCATCGCCGGCCTGCTCTTTCTGGTCGCCTGGGGGCTGATTGACCGTCACTACATTCGCGCCATTCTGCGCACCAGCCGCGGCGAGAGCGTTGTCCTCGCCATCACCTTTCTATCGACGCTGTTGTTGAGCCTCGAATTCGCCATCCTCACCGGCGTGACGGCGTCGCTAGTGGGATATTTGAAGCGTACTTCCCGCCCAACCATGCGCAGCCTCGTGCCCGATCCACGCCACACGGAACGCAAAATGACCGAGATCGAAGCGGGCCTACCGGAGTGTCCGCAGATGAAACTCCTGCGCATCGAGGGCTCGATCTATTTCGGCGCCGTGAACCATGTTGAGACGCACTTCGATACGCTGCGCGAGCACAACCCGCGGCAGAAGCATCTGCTGCTGCTGGCGAAGAGCATCAACTTCGTCGACATGGCCGGGGCCGAGTTGCTCGCCCGCGAAGCGCGCCGGCGAGCCGAATGCGGCGGGGCGCTTTACTTTTACAGCCCGCGCCAGCCGGTGAAAGACCTGCTGGAGAGCGGCGGCTACTTCGCCAGCATCGGACGCGACAACATTTTCCAGAGCAAGGACCAGGCGATCGCGAGCGTGTTCGCCCGCCTCGACCGTTCGGTGTGCGCCACCTGCAAGGCGCGCATCTTCAACGAGTGCAAGAGCCTGCCGCAGATCGAGCCTTTCGCGTAAGCAATGTCGGCGCCGCATTAAGCGGCTCGGCGAGCCCGCAACAAAGTAGTGCGCCTGTTCGCGCTCACGCACCACGCACGTGCCGCTCGCCATCTCGGCCGTGCGGCGATTTCTCGCAACTTCAAATTCGTATTCAGCAACTTAGAGATTTGTCGCGCCTCGCGATCGGACTGGCATCGGACTTGCAGCGGGGGCACTTGCAGTGACATGTAATGACAACTAGCGCTACCCCGCAACCTCAGGAGGCGTGCATGAAACCAAATTCTCTAGCTGTCGCATTGTGCGTGGCGGCAGCGTCGCTCGCGACGGGTACCGCCGCAAGTGCCGAGACTATCCGCGTCGGCGTCGGGCATCAGAGCATGTGCACCGATACCTACTCGGGCGGCATCATCGTCAAGGAATTGAAGCTGCTCGAAAAGCATCTGCCGAAGACCGGCAAGTACCAGGGCGCCAACTACCAGATCGAGTGGAAAGATTACGACTCGGGCCCGCCAATCACGAACATGATGCTGGCCAACAAGCTGGATTTCGGCGTGATGGGCGACTATCCGCTGCTGGTTAACGGCTCCAAGTTTCAGGAAACCGATAGCCTGCGCACCCAGCTGATCACGATGACGGGCTACAACCTGCACGGTTCGGGTAATGCGATCGTGGTTCCGGTGAAGTCCAACGTTTTCACTTTAGCGGATCTCAAGGGGAAGAACGTCTCTACGCCGGTCGGCAGCGCCTCGTGGGGGATGCTGATGAAGGCCATGCAAGATTCCGGCTTCAAGCCCGAGGACATCGAGATCAAGAACCAGAGCCCACCGGTAGGCGCCGCAAACATCGCGGAAAGCAAGGTCGACGGGCACGCCGATTTTTGCCCATGGTCCGAGATCATGGAATTCCGCGGTACCGGCCGCAAGATCTACGACGGCAGCGAAGCTGGCGTGCCTTACCTACATGGCGCGGTGGTGCGCAAGGACTATGCCGAGAAATATCCCGAAATCGTCGTCGCTTTCATCAAAGCCGTGGTCGAAGCTAATAAGTGGGTCGAGCAGAACCCGGTGCGCGCAGCCGAGTCGCTGGAAAAATGGACTGGCGTCGAGAAGGAGGTGCAGTACTTGTATTTCAGCCGCGGCGGCCACCTCACGCTCGACGCCACGATCAAGCCGAAATGGGTGAGCGCGCTGAAGGATGACCACGAGGTACTGACCAAATGGAAGAAAGCGCCCGCTCTCGATATCGATAAGTGGATCGACGACAAGTACATCCGCGCAGCCTACAAGGAGTTGGGCCTCGACTATGAAAAGCAGAAAGCTATCGAGCTCGATCCTCGCGTCAAGGTGAAAACCTTGGCGCCGGCGGAGATCTGGCACGCGCGCAGCGGTCTCGCCGCGTATCCGTCGATCGTCGAGATGTTCAAAGCAGTCAAGGAAGCGGAATCGGCGCAGCAGAAGATCAACTCCACCTACGTGTACGACAAGACCACCGGTCTCAAGATCTTCGGCAAGGTCGCCTATTTTTCGCAGGATGCGAACGGCGTCCTCACGGCATTCATGCGCAGGACCGACGCCGACGCGTATGCGGCCAAGATCAAAGGCAAAGTGCTGACCTATGCCGATGCGCTATCCACGGTGAAGGTCGCCGCCGCCGTGCCCGCGGAGCTGGCGAAGGTCACGCACTAAGGGAGAGGCGATGAGCATGATGTCGCGTTGGTTGTTGCGGGTGGGGGCAGTGCTGCTCGCGCTTGTCGCTTGGCACCTCGCTTCCACCCTGAAGCTGCACCTCATCGTTAGTTTCGCGAACGTGCCT
>JBGPCS010000419.1:0-2708 GCA_041481875.1 Sulfurifustaceae bacterium | reverse complement strand
CGCAGCGGGCTACGTGTTGCGCTTCTATCCGGCGTGGAAGGAATTTCCCGGGGCGAACGACGAGCAGGACACGCGCAGGATGAACGCGTTCATAGAAGACCGTGTGCGCGAGATGCCGGAGCAATACTACTGGGTGCACAAGCGGTTCAAGACGCGCCCGCCAGGGGAGCCGAAAATCTATTGAAGCGCCAAGCCGCGGAGAGACGCAATAATGTGACACCGCAAGTGAATCTCGGGCGTGGTTTGATTCTTGCCCTCCTTCTTTCTTGGCGCCTTGGCGGTGAAAGGCTGGTTGCTTGATTTCCGATCGTGAAGAGAAAGTGCGGATCGAACCGCTGGCGGACGCCGACATCGAGCGAATGGCGGAGCTCGCCGCCCGAATCTGGTACGACCACTACGTCGCGATCATCGGCGCCGCGCAGATTGAATACATGCTGAAGCAACGCTACGATCCGGCGGTCGTGCGAGCGGAACTCGGTCGCAGCGACGTCTGGTGGGACAAGTTGATCGTAGGCGAAGACCTCTCCGGATTCTCTTCGTACCAGCTCGCCGCGGAACCGGCGACCGTGAAGCTCGACAAGCTCTACGTGCGGACCGGCTGCCAGCGCCGCGGCTACGGTGGCATGCTGATAGCGCGGGCGATCGACGAGGCGCGACAGCAAGGATGTACAAGGCTCGTGCTCGCGGTCAACAAGAACAACGCCTCCGCAATCGGTGCCTACCTCAAGCACGGGTTTCGCGTTGCGGACGCCGTGGTGAAGGACATCGGCGGAGGGTTTGTGATGGACGACTACATCATGGAGAAGTCGGTGATGGGTGATAAGTGACGGATGATGGGCGGTGTATTCGTCATAATTATCATCAACTCTACTTAAATATACATTAAAATTGGCTAAATGCGCCTAACTTTCACTAAAATGCATGGCCTAGGTAATGACTTTGTCGTTCTAAGCGCGTATTCCAGTCCTTTAGCACTTACGGGAGAACAGCTTCGATTCCTGGCCGATCGCCATTTGGGCGTCGGTTGCGATCAAATCCTCCAAGTCGAACCGCCACGGGATGCGGGCACGGACTTCTATTACCGCATCTTCAATGCCGACGGCGGGGAGGTAGAGCAGTGCGGCAACGGGGCGCGGTGCTTCGTGCGTTACGTCCGCGAACATGGACTTTCGAGCAAGGCAGAAATCCGGGTGGGCACTCTTGGCGGCATCATCGTGCCAAGGCTGGAAGCCAACGGCCAGGTCACCGTAGACATGGGGGTGCCCGAATTCGAGCCGGCGCAGATACCGTTTGAAGCACCGCGGCGGGCGCTCGTCTACGAACTCGCAATAGACGGCAGGCAAATCGAGATCAGCGCGCTTTCCATGGGTAACCCGCACGCAGTGCAGATAGTGCCCGATGTCGAGCTCGCGCCAGTGACGATCGAGGGCCCGCTGATCGTGGGGCATCCACGCTTTCCCCGGCGCGCCAACGCGGGCTATGCGGAAATCGTCGATCGCCGCCGGATCCGGCTGCGCGTCTACGAACGGGGAGCGGGAGAAACCCTGGCGTGCGGGACGGGCGCCTGCGCGGCGGTCGTTGCCGGCATCACCCGCGGCCTGCTCGACCAGAAGGTGACGGTGACGACGCGCGGCGGCGACCTCGGTATATCATGGACGGGCGGCGATGCGCCGGTCACGATGACGGGGCCGGCGGTGACGGTGTATGAGGGCGAAATCGACATCTAGCGCGGTGTAAGGGAGATTGATGAAAGCCGAAGAAGTCGCCACCTATCTCAAACAACACCCGGAATTCTTCGAGAGCTACGCCGAGGCGCTCGCCGAGATCTACATCGCGCACCCGCACGGCGGGCGCGCGATCTCGATCAGCGAAAGGCAAATTCTCACGCTGCGGGAACGGAGCAAGCAACTCGAGGGCAAGCTGCGCGAGGTCATACAGTTCGGGGAGGAGAACGACGCCATCAGCGAAAAAGTGCATCGAATCTCGCTTGCGCTGCTTGAATCACAGGACATCCGCGGCGTTTTCAACAAGGTCTATTTGAGCCTGCGTGAGGACTTCGCCGTGCCGCACGTCGCGCTGCGTGTCTGGCGAGGCAGCGGCCCCATTGCGCTGCCGGAGTTCGGCCCGGTGAGCGACGCCACGCACGATTTCGCGGCGAGCCTTGCGAATCCCTACTGCAGCGCCCACGCCATGGTCGACACGGGGGTACTCTTTGGCGAAGCAAGCGCTCACCTGCGGTCGTTTTCGTACCTGCCGTTGCGGGACGGCGATACCTTCGGCCTGCTTGCGCTCGCGAGCGAGGACGCCCAGCGTTTCTACCCCGAGATGGGCACGCTCTACCTCAAGCGGTTGGGTGAGCTGATCGCCGCCGCCATCACGCGCTGCGTGCCGCACGAGACAATGTGAAGAACAAGAAGCGCAGGAATTCCCGTCCGAAGGTCGCGATCTCGTTTTTCCAGATGTTCAGTAAATCAAGCAACTTGCGGATTGTAAGTGGGTGCTAACTTAGAGTCAGGCACCGGGAACCGCAAGACCACTCCGCACCCGTTGGTCCGGGGATTCCTGGAATACCTCGCACACGAGCGCCGGCTGAGCGCTCACACCACCGGCAGCTATGCCCGGGACCTCGCCGCGTTGCTCGAACTCGCAGGCGACATCCCCCTCGAACGGTTGCAGGTGCAGCAGATTCGCCGTTTCGTCGCGCAGCT
>JBGPCS010000418.1:0-2715 GCA_041481875.1 Sulfurifustaceae bacterium | reverse complement strand
TCCCGCGCACGAAGCACAAGCCGCGCTGGCCGTCGTGCAACTTGCAGTAGCGCGGGCACACGTCGCACTGGATGCGCCCATCGGCCAGCCGGTGCCAGTACTTCGTCGGCACGGCGCTTTCGAACATTTCTGCGGTCATAGCGAGAGTTTAGCTAACGGGCCTACTCTTACGTTCAGCCGGCGCTTGAAAAAGCGATGCCACCGGCTCATCTTAGGGCGAAACGACGGAGGAGCACATATCGATGACTGCCGTCCGTAAGGCCGCCGTCGCAGGTCTGTTTTATCCTAACGATCCACGGACGCTGCGCGCGCAGCTCGAAACCTTGTTGGCGCAAGTCCCCGAAACGAGCGATCGGCCCCCGAAGGCGATTATCGCCCCGCACGCGGGCTACATCTATTCCGGCCCGATCGCCGCGTCGGCGTACGCGCGGCTGAAGCCCGCGAGCGGGTCGATTCGACGCGTCGTGCTACTCGGCCCCGCGCACCGGGTCGGTTTTCACGGCCTCGCGCGCACGAGCGCGGAGTATTTCGAGAGCCCGCTTGGGCGCGTGCGCGTCGATGCCGAGGCGATGGCGGGGATCGCGGATCTTCCGCAAGTCGTGACGTTAGACGCCGCGCATGCGCAAGAGCACAGCTTGGAAGTGCACTTACCGTTTCTGCAAACGCTGTGCGATGGCTGCACGCTCGTGCCGCTGGTGGTCGGCGAGGCGAGTCCCGCCGAAGTCGGTGAAGTCATCGATCGGTTGTGGGGCGGACCCGAGACCTTGATCGTCATCAGCTCCGATCTCAGCCACTATCATGCGTACGCGACCGCCCAGGCGCTCGATCGAGATACATCGCAAGCGATCGAACGATTGCGCTACGAAGACATCGATCACGCAGGCGCGTGCGGCAGAACGCCGATCAGCGGGCTGCTCCACGTCGCGCGCCGCCGCGGCCTGACGGCGCGCACGATCGACCTGCGAAATTCGGGCGACACCGCCGGTCCGCGCGATCAAGTGGTGGGATATGGCGCCTACATTTTCCAGTGACGTGAACCGCGAGCTCGATACGCTCGAGCGCAGTCGCTTGATCGACATCGCTCGTTCGGCGATACGCGTGGGGGTGAGCGGGGGAAAGCCGAGCGTGTCGTTCGATGAACTGACGCCGGCTTTGCGCGTACCGCGCGCCACGTTTGTTACGCTCGAGATCGATGGTGCGCTGCGCGGTTGCGTCGGAACGCTCGAGGCGTCGCGACCGCTCGGGGTCGACGTGGCCGAGAATGCCTACGCCGCCGCGTTCAACGATCCGCGGTTTTCGCCGGTGACGGCTTTCGAGGTCGAGGCGATAGAGATACACATCTCGATCCTCGATCCACCCGAACCCATCGCCGCCTCCTCCGAAGTCGACTTGATCCGACAGTTGCGCCCCGGGATCGACGGACTCATCTTGAACGATCGCGGTCGTCGCGCAACGTTGCTGCCGTCGGTATGGGAATCGGTTCCGGATCCGCGAGAGTTCGTGCGCCACTTGAAACTGAAAGCCGGTCTGCCTGCCGATCACTGGTCGGCGACGCTAAAGATATCGCGCTACGCGACGCGTTCCGTACCCTGAGACCCTGTGACCGGCCCGACGGTTTGCCGGGTGGCAGGCGAAGCCGGCGCGCGCCTTGTCAGCGCCGTAACGCCAACGTACCATGCCAAATCCGAGGTTTTTCCGCCCGAAGCTCAAGGTGTCTATGTTCCAAGGCAGCATGGTGGCGCTCGTCACTCCGATGCGCGAGGACGGTTCGCTCGATCGTGCGGCGCTGGCGCGGCTCGTCGACTTTCACATCGAGCAGGGCACCGACGCGATCGTCGCGGTCGGCACCACCGGCGAGTCGCCGACGCTCGATAGGGACGAGCACTGCGACGTCATTCGCCTGACGGTCGAGTACGCGCGCGGGCGGGTTCCCGTAATCGCCGGCACCGGGGCCAATTCAACGACCGAAGCCATCGAGCTGACGCGTTGCGCCGAGAAAGCCGATGCGGACGCGTGTTTGCTGGTGACGCCGTACTACAACAAGCCGACACAGGAGGGGCTGTATCGCCACCACCGGGCGATCGCTGAGGCCGTCCCGATTCCGCAGATACTATACAATGTGCCCGGCCGCACGTGCTGTGACATGCTGCCGGAAACGGTGCAGCGGCTGGCGGCGATACCGAATATCGTCGGCATCAAGGAAGCGACGGGGAAGGTCGAGCGCGTGCGGGAGATCCGCGAACGCTGCGGCGAGCGGTTTGAAATTTATTCGGGCGAAGACATCGTCGCGCTTGAATCCATGATCGCCGGCGCATGCGGCGTGATTTCGGTGACCGCCAACGTCGCTCCGCGATCGATGCATCAGATGTGCGTCGCGGTGCGCGCGGGTAACGCGGATGGAGCGCGCGCCATCGACCGACAACTATTGGGGCTTCATAAGAACTTGTTCGTCGAAACGAATCCGATACCGGTGAAATGGGCGCTCAAGGAAATGGGTCTGATCGAGATCGGCATCCGCCTTCCGCTCACGCCGCTCGACCCGCGATACCACGAAACCGTTCGTTCCGCACTGCGCGCGGCGGGTGTATTAAAGTGACGCAACCCTACCGACTATTTATCTTCATCGCTTGCATCGGGGCCGTGGTTGCAATCAGCGCGTGCGGTACGGTCGCAAATTCGCGCAAGATCGACTACCGCAACACACCGGTGCTTCCG
>JBGPCS010000417.1:0-2719 GCA_041481875.1 Sulfurifustaceae bacterium | reverse complement strand
TCTTCGATCCGTTTTTCACCGCGAACCCGCAGCGCGGCGCGGGACTCGGCCTATCGGTCAGTTACGGTCTGGTGCAGCGTTACGGCGGCGAGATCACCGTCGAATCGACGGTCGGTGCCGGCAGCGTGTTTCGTGTGGAGCTGATGCGCCGTCCGCCGCGAACGATCGCGGACGTCCGAACGGCGGCTACGACGAAAGAGGTAACCTATGGCTGAAGCAAGCTTCAACGAAGAAACATTCAACCTGGAAGTGCGCAAGTTCCTCAAGAAGGTGGGCGTCAATTCGCAGCGCGAGATCGAGCGCGCGGTCCGCGAGGGGTTGAAATTGGGAACGCTCAAAGGAGGAGAGCGCTTGCGAGCCGAAATGACATTGTCCATCGCGGGGGTAAAGCTCACCTATCGGATCGACGACGAAATCGCGTTGAGTTGAATTTCTCGCCGGCGCGCAACCGTCACCCCATCGCCATCGTGAGCCGCGCCGACCGCGAACGCTGGAACCGGAAATACGCCAGCGGCAATCCGAACGCGGATTTCACGCCCGCGCCGCTGCTCGTCGAATACCGACATTGGCTTGACGGACACGGCATGGCGCTCGATGTCGCCTGCGGCGTCGGTCAGAACGCGATGTTTCTTGCGCGCTGCGGTTATGAGGTCGTCGCCGTCGACGCCAGCCTCGCCGGCCTGCGCTACGCGCGCAGCGAGATTGCGCGCGCGCAACTCGAAGTCCTCCTCGTCGCCGCCGATACCGACACGTTCGTCTTCCCGCGCGATCGCTTCGCGCTCGTCGTCGTCTTTCGTTTCCTCGACCGAGCGCTGGTACCGCGAATCAAACGAACCGTCCAACCGGGCGGACTGGTTTTCTATCAGACCTTCAACGTCAATCAGCTACGGTTCGCGCCGCAGATGCATCGCAACTATTTGCTCGAACCGGGCGAGTTGACGCGCTTGTTCGGAGATTTCGAAACGCTCACAAGCAACGACGTGCCCGACAATCGCACACCGCTTAGCCACTGGATCGGCCGCCGTCCGAATAGCCCATGAGGTGCGCCGGAGTGTTTTCGACCGCCGGGCCGTGGAGCACACCGGGAGTTTTGAGAGATCTGGAAAATCTGTTTAACCGCCAAGGACGCGAAGGACGCCAAGAGAAACGCCAATGGTTAAAGACGAAATACCCTCGCGCTCTTGGCGGATCATAAGGAATGAGTCCGAACGTCCATAGCGCCTTCTTTTCTTACTTCCCCTCGCTTTCCTCCGCGTCCTTTGCGTCCTTTGCGGTGAAATCCGGAATCAATCATCGACGATCGTCCAGATCTTGATGTGCTCGTGATCCAACGGGTCCGGACTCCGGGCGACGCGAAAGCTCTCTTCGATCCCTTCCGTCCCGACGCTTCGTTCGAGCGCGAGCAGCGTATTCAGCGGATGGTTGCAGATGCTCGCGGCGAATTCGGCCTCTTCTTGCGCCATCGCGCGCGCGGCGTCGAGATCGGGCGCGCCGTAACGCTCGACGAAGTGCACGGCGAGGCGCTCGATCACCGCGAGATATTCGCCCATGCGAATCTCGTCCACTTGCACGAGCGTGCTCCAGCCGAAGCTCTCGGTGCCGAGAAACCCGCGGCGAAACGCTTCCCGCGTCTTGCCGTCGGCGCGCTCCACGTCGACGCCGAGAAACGCAAACGCGCCGGGTACCGCCCACTCGCCGGGGCGCGACAGCGTCGCATAGACGCGCGCGTCGGATTCGTCCAGGCGGATTACTCGCGGGAAGTACATTGCCGGCTCTCCCGTTTCGCCGCGGGCGACTTCTCGCGGCGGTTCAATTCTGATTCAATGACGTATCGCCATACCATATCATTTTCCCGCCGGGACGATTACCGATGAGCGATGATCCCGAGTTTAACCGTCGCGGTTTTGTTCGTCTTTGCGTATCGGCCGCGGCGCTCGTCGGCGCGGTTCCCGCGCTGCTCGCGCAGAGCGACGCAGCCGTGCGTCGTTATCAGCGAGTGAAGCTGATCGATGACCGCGATCGCCCGATCGCGGCGGCACGTCTGAAGGTCGGCGAGAGCTATCTTTTTTACTACCCCTACATCTCGACGCCGTGTTTCCTGCTGAATCTGGGGAGAGCGACTAAAGACGCCTCCCTGCAGACGGAGGACGGCCGACGCTATCACTGGGACGGCGGCGTCGGTGCGCGGCGCTCGGTGGTGGCGTTCTCGGCGATTTGCGCGCACAAGTTGTCGCACCCGGCGCGCGAGGTGAGCTTTATCAACTATCGGCACGAAGCGGCGAGCTTTCACGACAGTTCCGACAAGGAGACGGAGCGCGCGCAAGTCATCTACTGCTGTTCCGAGAAAAGCGTTTATGACCCTGCGGACGGCGCGCGCGTGCTCGGGGGACCGGCGAAGCAACCGCTGACGACCATCGCGCTCGAGCAAGACGACGAGGGTACGTTGTTCGCGATCGGCACCGCAGGCGGCGAGCTGTTCGATCGATTCTTCGAGCGCTTCTCCTCGCGCCTGGCGCTCGAATTCCGCACCAGTGACGTCCGCAAAGTCGTCACCGACACCGCCACGGTAAAACCGATTGCGACGTATTGCCGCAATCAAATCCTGTGTTAGCGATACCGCCCGATGATCGTTAAGGAACTTGTCCCCGCGGAGCTGGATGCGCTGCTTGATCTCTACCGTCACCTGCATCCGTCCGACGCACCGTTGCCGCCGCGGGCG
>JBGPCS010000416.1:0-2728 GCA_041481875.1 Sulfurifustaceae bacterium | reverse complement strand
GATGCCGTCCTTCTGCCACACCCCGCGCGCCAGATATTCCAGATTCACCTGGTGCACGATGCCGATGCCCGGTGGCACGACCTTGAACGTGTCGAACGCCTGCATGCCCCACTTCATGAAGCGGTAGCGCTCGTTGTTCCGGCGAAACTCCAGTTCCATGTTGAGCCGCAGCGCTTCCGGCGAATTGTAATGATCGACCTGAACCGAATGATCGACGACGAGATCGACCGGCACGAGCGGCTCGATCACTTTGGGGTTTTGGCCTAGCTTCGCCGCGACCCCACGCATCGCCGCGAGATCGCAGAGCAACGGAACGCCGGTGAAGTCCTGCAGCACGATGCGCGCGACCACGAACGGGATCTCGTTCACGCGCGGCGCGTTCGCCGCCCAATTGGCAAGCTGGCGCACGTGCGCCTCGGTAACTTTTTTCCCGTCGCAGTTGCGCAGAACCGATTCGAGCACGATCCGAATCGACACCGGCAGGCGCGAGATCTTGCCGACGCCGGCGGTCTCCAAAGCGGGCAATGAATAAAACTTCCCGGCTTGGTCCTTGCCCGTTTTGAAAGTCTGCAAGGTGTTAAACAAACTGTGAGGCATTACCTTCTCCTTAAACCGTTCCTTATGAGAACCCTATGCGTTATCGGGTAGGGTTGAATTCTGCGACTAGGGTTCCGCATGCCAACGAGACAAACCTTTCGGCCGATCCGCGTTCGCTCGCGGAAGACGAGCCGATAAATAATATTGGTGCCCACAGAGGGAGTCGAACCCCCGACCTACCGCTTACAAGGCGGTTGCTCTACCAACTGAGCTATGCGGGCGTGAACTTAATCCCCTCTCCCTCCGGGAGCGGGTTAGGGTGGGGGGCGGCAGTACAAGAAGTCACGCTGCTTCCCTCACCCCAACCCCTCTCCCGGAGGGAGAGGGGTAATAAATCAGAAATCCCTTTGCTTGCTCCGAATCAAACGATCGCAATTATAACCCTCCCTCCGGCAGCCTACATCCGTGGCGTTGAAAATCATCACCGCCCCGAGTCCGCATCGGCCTGGCAAGCCGTCGAACGCAACGCGACATCCGGACTTCCCCAATCTTCCGTCGCGAATCGTTCGAGCGGCACATCGGCGAGCCGCCCGTCGACGCTCGCGGCTGCCAATCGCAGCCAGTAAATAGGATGGACGTTGGGGACCGGCTGCATGATCGCGCGTACACCCTTCTGGGTGAGCTGCTGCACGCGCGCTCGCGCATTCTGCTCGACCGAGAAGATGCCGAACGAGATCGCGTTCTCCATGCCCTCTTCCTGCTGGATGAGCGCGTTGTCGGTGAACCCCAACGCGGCAAGCTCGCGCCGCTTGCGTTCGGCTGCTGCTTTCGAGGGAAACGGCGTCGTTACCACGCGATACGCCGGTCCCAAGGTCTCGAGCTCCGCGATTCTTTCGTAGGCGAGTCCCCACGTTTCGAGCTTGGTGCCGGCGGCGCGCGCGCGTTCCAGCGTCCGAAACGATCCAAGTTGATAGCACGACGAGGCCACGGCGACTTCGTCGGTCTGGGCGGGTACGCTGCGCGTGCGCACCGCCAATCGCACACCCGGCTCGGATAGTAATTTCATTTTGTCGGGCGCGACCGCCGGCCGGGGACTCGGCGTATCGGTGACGACCAAGGGCTTGTAGTACCACAGCCCCCACATGAGAAGCGCGAGATTAGCGAGTACGAGAAAGCCGACGAACCATTTCATAGCGTCGCCGCGATACGGTCGAGTCCTTTCAACACGAGATCGGGAATACGCCGCGCCGGCCGAATCAAATGAGGCGCGACGCGATCGGCGTCCCCGCCGGTGATAAGCACCGTCAGCGGGCCGATGAGCGCCTGCTCGAATTCGTTGCACACGCGCTCGACCGCGCCGGCCAAGCCATACAATGTTCCTGCGGCGACGGCGTCGGCGGTCGAGCGCGCGAGGCACGATGTCTCGTCGCCCGGCATCGCCGGCAAGCCAGCGGTGCCGGTCGCGAGCGCGCTTTGCAGCAGCGCGAGACCCGGGAAGATGACGCCGCCGACGAATTCGCCGCGCGCGCTCAGCGCATCGACCGTGACGGCGGTCCCGCAACTAACGACGGCGGCGGACACCGACACTTCGGCGCGCGCCGCGATTAACGCCGCCTACCGGTCGGCACCGAGCGTCATCGGATCGCGATAACCATTTACCACGTCGAGCTGCTCGGGCCGTGCCACCACGCGATGCGTGCGCACGCGCCAACGCGTCTCGATCCAGGTCTCGACGGATCGACGCGTCCCCTCCGCCGCCACGCTCGCCATCACCGCCACCGTCGGCGCCGGCCATTCGGCCCACGCATCGTCCAGCAATTGACTCACGTCATGGCCGCGATACGCGAGCGCGCCGGTGCGCCATGCACCGGCGTCGCTCAGCGCCCACTTCAACCGCGAGTTGCCGAGATCGATGAGCAGCCGCATCACTGCGCGGCCCGCAAGCTGACTTCTCCGGAATGGAAAAGTTGTACCTCCCCGCGCCCGGTGCGCAGACGCAGCGCTCCGGAGGCATCGACACCGTCCACCGTTCCTTCGACGTAGGCATCTCCCCGTCCCACGCGCACCGCTTCATCCGCGTACAGATGACGGCGGTTCCACTCCTCTTGAAAGGCGACGAAGCCGGACGCGGCGAAGGTGCGAAACATGATTCGCAGATGATTCAACAAGAGCGCGGCCAGGCGGTTGCGAT
>JBGPCS010000415.1:0-2731 GCA_041481875.1 Sulfurifustaceae bacterium | reverse complement strand
CCCTAATTAAGAAAATTTTCTATAGAGATAGTTAAAGTTGTATTTGCGGCCAAGATGACTCGAACATCCACCAAGATACTTGACTAGAACCTGAATCTAGCGCGTCTACCAATTCCGCCACCTCGGCACGGAACCGGCTTACAATGCGCGGTGCCGGCAGGACGGCGCACTCTACCGATAGCCTATTTGCATGTCAACGCGAGATAAATCCTTCAACGATCCGATGGCCGAGCGCGAAGCGGCCAAGTACGAATTTCCGGTGCCGAGCCGGGAGGCGGTGCTCGCGCTGCTCGCCGAACGCGGCGAGCCGTTGTCGTTCGACGCGATGGCGGCGGCACTCAAAGTCGCCGGTGAGCGCGATCTCGAGGCGTTCGAGCGGCGGCTGCGCGCGATGGAGCGCGACGGGCAGTTGCTCAAGAATCGGCGCGGGCTGTATGGGCTCGCGACGAAGATGGATTTGGTGCGCGGGCGCGTCATCGGTCACGCTGACGGCTTCGGTTTCTTGACGCCGGATGACGGTGTCGGCGAGGACTTGTTTTTGCCGGCGCGCGAGATGCGCCGCGTCTTGCACGGCGACCGGGTGTTGGCGCGCGTCACCGAGATCGATCAGCGCGGGCGGCGCGTCGGTGCGGTCGTCGAGGTGCTGGAGCAGGCGCAACGCAACGTCGTCGGGCGCTATGCCGCGGCGGAACGCATGGGGTTCGTCACGCCGTCGGATAAGCGCATCGCGCAAGAGATCGCGATACCGCCGGGCGATGAGGGGATCGCGAAGGACGGCCAGATCGTGGTCGCCGAGATCGTGCGTGCGCCGACGGTACGCGGCGGGCCGGTCGGGCGAGTCGTCGAAGTGCTCGGCGATCACATGGCGCCCGGCATGGAGATAGAAATCGCGATCCGCGAGCACGGTCTGCCGCACAAGTGGTCGGCCGACGTGCTCGACGAAGCAGGTCGGTTTCCGGGGCAAGTTACGCCGGACGCTTACGCCGGACGCGAGGATCTGCGCGCGACGCCGCTGGTCACCATCGACGGCGAGGACGCGCGCGACTTCGACGACGCGGTTTTTTGCGAGCGCCAAGGCAAGAACTGGCGCTTGATCGTCGCCATCGCCGATGTTGCCCACTACGTCCGGCCGAACACAGCGCTCGATCGCGAAGCGTATGCGCGCGGAAACTCGGTGTATTTTCCGCAGCAAGTCATACCCATGCTGCCGGAAGTATTGTCGAACGTGCTCTGCTCGCTCAATCCGCAAGTCGACCGGTTGTGCATGGCGTGCGAGATGACGATCGGCGCGAAGGGCGAGATCCAGAAGTACCGGTTCTTCGAGGCGGTCATGCGCTCGGCGGCGCGCCTCACGTACACCAAGGTCGCCGGTATTTTAGTTCAGCACGATGCGGCGTTGCGTCGAGAATACGAAGCCCTCGTCCCTGCGTTGGAGAATGTGTACGCGCTGTACCAGACGCTGCACACCGCGCGCGTGCAGCGCGGCGCGGTCGATTTCGAGCTGCCGGAGACGCGCATCATCTACGACGAGAACCGCAAGATAAAGCGCATCGTGCCGCTCGAGCGCAACGACGCGCATCGCTTGATCGAGGAGTGCATGCTTGCCGCGAACGTCAGCGCGGCGGAGCTGCTGAAGAAGCACAAGGTACCGGTGCCTTATCGCATTCATGAGGGACCGACGGAAGAAAAATTGATCGAGCTGCGGGAATTTCTCTTCGAGCTCGGGCTCTCGCTCGGCGGCGGCAACTCGCCCAAGGCGCCGCACTACGCGAAGCTTCTCGCTTCGGTCGCCGACCGGCCGGATGTGCGGCTCATCCAAACCGTGCTGCTGCGCAGCCTGAGTCAAGCGATGTACAGCCCCGACAATATCGGCCACTTCGCACTTGGGTATGAGCACTACACGCATTTCACATCGCCGATTCGCCGCTATCCGGACTTGCTGGTGCATCGGGCGATCAAGAACATTCTGCAAGGTCGGGCGCAAACGGTTTCTCTCGAGCTCGCGCGCGAGCAAGGCCATCACACGTCTTTCACGGAGCGGCGCGCCGATGAAGCGACGCGCGAAGTGATTCGCTGGCTGAAGGCCGAGTACATGATGGATCGTATCGGCGATGAGCTCGACGGAATCATCTCGGGCGTCACCGGTTTCGGTGTCTTCGTTGAGTTGAACGAAGTGTACGTCGATGGTTTGATCCACATCACGGCGCTCGGCAACGACTACTTTCATTTCGACGCGGCGAAGCATCGCTTGATGGGCGAGCGCACGCACCAGACGTTTCGGCTCGGCGATCCGATCCGAGTGAAGGTCGTGCGCGTGGATCTCGACGAGGCGCGCATCGATTTCGAGATCGCAGGTGGATCCGGAGCGAGCGGATCCGGAAAGGGGAAGCCGGGACGGACGGACATTCATCGGCGCGATGCGCGCGCCGGCAAGAAGAGCGGACGCAAGGGACGCCGGCGACGCTGAGCTCCACTCCAGCCTCGCCGCAAACGAAGACAACGTGGAATCGCGAATACGCTTAGTTCCCTCTCCCCCCGGTGACGTGCAGGGATGCACTAAGATCGCGGGAGACAGGATGTCGGGAGCGATCAGGAGGGTCAGGTCGCTCCTGCGCATCCTGCGCGCGCGACATTCGTACGTCCTTGTACCGCAGGTGAGGGGCGGCGGTGCAAGAAATCGCGCTGTTTCCCTCACCCCAACCCCTCTCCCGGAGGGAGAGGGGTAATTAAT
>JBGPCS010000414.1:0-2733 GCA_041481875.1 Sulfurifustaceae bacterium | reverse complement strand
GCTTCATCGGCATATCGCTGCTGGGGCGAACCACGGTTTGGACGCGCTGACACGGCAACTTGTACGATTGTCGGCTGCGCCACGCATTCCGGATCGATTCGATGGGCACCGCTCGTACTTAAGCCAATCCGCGTGCCAAGTCGCCCTTCAAATCGGCGACGTCTTCGAGCCCCACGGAGATACGCACCAACCCATCGGCGATACCGCTTTCGCGGCGCTGCTCGGGCGTAAGGCGGCCGTGGGTTGTCGTCGCCGGGTGCGTGATCGTCGTCTTCGCGTCGCCGAGGTTCGCGGTGATGGAGATGATTTCGGTCGCGTCGATCAGGCGCCACGCCGCGGCTTGGCCGCCATCGAGCTCGAAGGAAATGATCCCGCCGAAGTCCGATTGCTGGCGGCGCGCTAACTCGTGCTGCGGATGAGACGCAAGACCGGGATAGTGGACGCGCCGGATTCCGCGCTGCTGTTCGAGCCACTGCGCGATCTCGAGCGCGTTGGCGCTATGCGCCCGCATGCGGATCGGCAACGTCTCCAGCCCCTTTAGAAATACCCACGCGTTGAACGCGCTTAACGTCGGACCGGCGGTTCGCAGCACGCCGTAGACTTCTTTGCCCACCAGATCGCCGTTGCCGAGAACCGCGCCGCCGATACAACGCCCTTGACCGTCGATATATTTCGTCGCCGAGTGAATAACGAGATCGGCGCCGAGACGAAACGGCAGTTGCAGCGCCGGCGTGCAAAAACAATTGTCAACCGCGAGTAGCGTCTTATGCGCGTGCGCCAAATCGGCGAGGCGACGGATGTCCGCGACTTCCGTCAGCGGGTTGGACGGCGTCTCGATAAATAACAACTTCGTATTCGGACGAAATGCTCGCTCCCATGCGGCGTAGTCGGTCAGCGAGACGAATGTGGTGTCGACGCCGAAACGTCCAAAGATATTCTGAAACAACAGAACCGTCGTGCCGAATATGCCGCGCGAGGCGATGATGTGATCGCCGCTCTTGAGAACCGCCAAACAAGTCGCGAGGATCGCCGACATGCCGGAAGAGAACGCCACGCCATGCTCGCATCCTTCGAGCGCCGCCAAGCGCTCCTCGAACGCGCGCACCGTCGGATTCGTGAAACGCGAGTAAATATTCCCCGGGCTATCGCCCGCGAACCGCGCGGCCGCCTCGGCGGCGCTGTCGCAGGTAAAACTCGATGTCGCGAAGATCGGCTCGGAATGCTCATCCTCGCCGGTCGGCCGCCTGCCCGCGCGGATCGCGCGCGTGCCGAAACCCCATTCGTCGTGTTCTTTCTGCGCCATATCGCACCTGCCCTAGTTAGCGTGTTGCTCCGATAGCGAGTCCGCAGCCAACAAAAAACCCGCTCAAGCGGCAGCTTAGCGGGTCGTCTCGCTTTAGCTGCATTTATAGCGCGCCCGCAAGCTGAAGCTCAAATCGGCGCAAGTAGGACGAAATTTAATTGCCTGGTCGTCCATTGTCAATGAGGTGGAGCCCCGTTTGGGTGCTGCTTGTCGAGTGTGTAGTAAATATAAATGCGGTTCCCGAACCGCTATTACAATTTATTAAACGCTCCACAAAGATCGCGCCGAAGGCGCGATTCGACACTCAGGCAGCGCCCGAAGGGCGCTCGACAACCTACCGCGGAAAGCTCAACACCTCCGCCGTCTGCTGCTCGCTCGGCACCGACTGCCATCGCGTCTTCGCGACGTCGTTCCGGTGTCGCTCGATGCGCGCGAGGTAATCCGCGTTCACATCGCCGGTGATGTACGCGCCGTCGAAACACGACGCGTCGAAACGAGTGATCCGTGGATTGCCCTCGTGAGCGGCGTCGATCAGATCGGAGAGATCCTGATAAATCAGCCGATCGGCGCCGATGATCTCCATGACTTCCTCCTCCGAACGGCCGGCCGCCACCAGCTCGTTCGCGGCGGGCATGTCGATGCCGTATACGTTCGGGTAGCGCACCGGCGGCGCGGCGGACGCGAAATATACTCTGCGCGCGCCGGCCTCGCGCGCCATCTCGACGATCTGCGCGGACGTCGTCCCGCGCACGATCGAGTCGTCCACCAGCAGCACGTTCTTGCCGCGAAACTCCAGATCGATCGGGTTCAGCTTCTGGCGCACGGATTTTTCGCGCTGGGCTTGGCCCGGCATGATGAAGGTGCGGCCGATGTAGCGATTCTTGATGAAGCCTTCGCGGTACTTGATATCGAGCTCGTACGCCATTTGCAGCCCGGCGGTGCGCGAGGTATCGGGGATCGGAATCACGACGTCGATGTCGACCTCGCGCCACTCGCGCTTGATCTTCGCCGCGAGCTTCTCGCCCATGCGCAGGCGCGTCTTGTGCACCGCGATGCCGTCGATCATCGAGTCGGGGCGCGCCAGGTAGACGTATTCGAAGATGCACGGCGTGTGCTCACCGAGAGGCGCGCACTGGCGCCAGTGGAGTTCCCCGTCCGCATCGATGAGGAGCGCCTCGCCGGGCGCGATGTCGCGTACCACTTTGAACCCGAGCACGTCGAGCGCGACGGATTCCGAGGCGATCATGTGTTCTTGGCCGCCCACGGTTTCCCGCCGGCCATAGATGATCGGGCGGATGCCGTGCGGGTCGCGAAAGGCGAGGATGCCGACGCCAACGATCAGCGTGACGACCGCGTACGCGCCGCGTACGCGCCGATGCACCGCGGTGACAGCACGAAAAATATCGTCGGGGGTCAGATCCAATCGACTC
>JBGPCS010000413.1:0-2744 GCA_041481875.1 Sulfurifustaceae bacterium | reverse complement strand
GCGTTCCATACAGGGTGGGGGCGCTCGGCGGCGGCGATCCCGACGTAGTGCATCCCAAGAGCAACAGGGCGATGGCGCACGACGCAATTCCTCTCATTGTCTCCGCTCCTCGTCGATTAATTGGATTTTGCGGCGGTCATGCTAGGGGTGCAGCGCGGCACGAGTCAAACCGGGCGCTGTCCACCGCAACACACGCGACCGGCATCGCTGCGAAAACAACCGGTAAGGTGGCGTGCGGCAACCAATCCGTCAGAATGAAAAACGAACGTTCACGAGCTGCGCGCTGCCGCCGTTGCGGATCGCACCTATGCCGGCGAGCACGTTGAACCAGAAGTGGAGCGCCACCCCCTCGCCCGCCTCGAAGCCATTGCGCTGGTGCAACCATCCCAGATAAAAGCCCGCCCCTGTCGCTTCAAAGACGTTTGCGGTTTGCCCGCTACCGTTGTGGGACAGTCCGAAGATGGCGGACGAAATTGCTAAACCGGCGGCGTTGCCCAAGCGGTCGCTGAACTCGGTGTCCAGAAATCCGCGAAACAGCGCCTCCTCGCCGACGGCGGTCATTTCGTTGGCGGCGAAGTTGAACGCGTAGAGGTCGTTCGTGCTCACGTCGCGGAACCGATCGATGCGGTAGTGGTTGCTCTTGCTGAAGGCGCCCACGGCTTGAATCGCGAGCGGAATGAAGGTCGTCGGGCGCGAGAGATAGCGAAACGAAAACGGCGCGACGGCGAGATCGGCCAGCGATTCATGCGGCGGTGACATGCGATAGCGGGAGTTGTCGCGGATGCGCGCGTCGCGATAGGCGGCGTAGGAAGAGTAGAGCGCCATATCGCTCGCGAGCCGCACCGCGTAGTCGTACTTCAGCGTCGTGCGGTTGATGAGCTCGCGATTGCTCGAGTCATCGAAACGCTTATCGTCGTCCAGGAAATCGTCTTGGCGCGCGTAGTGAACCGCGCCTAGCACCGAGGCAGCAAAGACGCCGAAGTACGCTGTCGCCTCCTCGCGATCGCCGTTGGTAAATTGTCCGAGACCCGGAAGGAGCAAACTCTCGACCCCTTGAACGACGGGCGGCGCCGCGCGCGCCGGTCCGAAGGCGCCGAGGGAGAGCGCAGTCGCGAGCAACATTCGAAACGCGGGGTTCTTGATACGCCCCCACCACAAGAAGAGAACTTGCTTCCGCATTAAGCGTCCGTTTCCGTTCTGATGGTTCATCGTACTAACTTCTAACCCGCAGCGCTGCCTCGATATAGCGCTAGCGGGCACGCTCCCCGCTGCCGCGGCGTTCCGCGGTTGTGAGTCGCTGCGGCGGGCGAATCCGAAAAGCCCGGGAGACAGCGGCGATGGCGATTCCCGCCGTTTTTTGCAGTACATTCCCGCTGTCCGCAGGTTCGGAAAAAAGCCAGCGCGGCGCATGTTTTATTCCTAGACTTCCTTTATAGATCGTCAAATGACCGAGGTTCCGGACTACCGTGTTGAAATCATTTTTCAGGATGACGTTTACCCTGTTCGAGCGTTCTCGCACTTCAACGAACTTCGCGTTCATATCCGGCGTATTGGTGGTTGCGCAGCTCAGCGCCGCCGCGCTTTTCTTTTTTGCCACCTTGAAACTAACGCCGAACGCCGATGACGCGTTGCTTATCGGCGGCTCCGCCCTCTTTCTGCTCGGCCTCTACGGACACCTGGCGCGAGCCATCATTTACCAGCACGCCCAGCCGAGCCTGATTCGGCTGTTGAGCCGGGTTGCCGAGGGAGATCTGTCCCTGCTATTCCTGCCCGGGTGGGGTCAAAGCGAGGGGCAGGCGCTTTGGACCGAGCTCAACCGGATGAACAAGGAGTTTCCAAACATCGTTCGGCAAGTCCGCACGAGCGCGCAAGCCATCGCCGCGGGATCGCGCGAAGTTGCCCACGGTTACGCCGATCTGTCCCGACGAACCGACGATCAAGCCCAAACGCTGCAAGACACCGCGGCGAGCGTCGAAGAGATCTCCATCACGGTGAAACAGAACGCGGAGAATTGTTACGACGCCGATCGTGTCGTCGGTGAGGTCGGCAAGCGCGCCGAGGAAGCGGCGCAGTCGATGCACCAGGTCACCAGCACGATGTCGCGCATCGAAGCGAGCGCGAAGAAAGTCGCCGAATTTGTCGGCATCGTTCAAAGCATCGCGTTTCAGACGAACATTCTGGCGCTGAATGCCGCGGTCGAGGCGGCGCGCGCCGGCGAGCAGGGGCGCGGCTTCGCCGTCGTTGCAGCGGAAGTGCGCGCGCTGGCGCAACACAGCGCCGAAGCGACCGATAAAATCAAAGCGCTGATCGCGGCGTCGTCGGAACGAGTGTTCGAAGGCTCGGCACTGGTTGCAAGAGCCGAGCAGGCGGTCAACACCGCCGCGACCGAGATACGCCACGTGATCGAATTGATCGGGTCCATCGCTACCGCGTCCTCGGAGCAAAGCGCGAGCGTGCAATCCGTGACACAAGCGCTGTCGCGGCTCGAAACCGTCACGCACCAAAACGCCGCACTGGTGCAAGAAGGCGCGCGCGCCGCCGCGTCTTTCGAGCTGACGTCGGGCCGGCTCGTCGAGGCGACGCGCGCGTTTCGCTTGCAGGAACAGCGGACGGCGGATCACGACATCGCCGTCGGCGACTACGAAACGCTGGTGCGCAATCTCGGGTTGGGCCCGATCGCAAAGTATCTCGTGGCGGTGCCGGTCGCGATCAGCGTGTGGTTGCCCAGCACGGCGGGGGCGATC
>JBGPCS010000412.1:0-2751 GCA_041481875.1 Sulfurifustaceae bacterium | reverse complement strand
TGCTGTTAGATGAACCGTATGCGTCGGCTGTCATTGTGTTGTATTAGGTCCTCGTCCATCTATAGCCGGTTTGTCACCTGCTTTGCGCCGGCTGCGCCTACGCGCCCTGTTACTTTTGCGGATGAAATGTTCCAATTGCGCGCATGAGTACATCGCCCATTAGTCGTCCAGAGCCCGAATCGTCCCCTCAGGCAGAGATCCCCGCCGTACCGGCCGACGCGTCAGTGCTTCGGTTGCCGACGCCAGTGCGCAACGTCGGGATCCTCATTATCGCGACCGTCGCCTCGATATGGATGCTGCGCTGGGCGCAAAGCTTTTTTGTGTCGCTGCTGCTGGGAATTCTTCTCGCTTACACGCTCAACCCGCTCGTAAACACATTGGAGCGGCTGAAGCTGCCGCGCATCATCGCCACGACGGTTGTGATGCTCGGCGTTCTGTTCGCGCTGGTATTCGGCATGTATTCGTTGCGCGGGCAAGTTCAAACCATTATCGATCAGTTGCCCGCGGCAAGCAGTAAGCTTTCGGCGGGGCTCGAAAGCTTGCGGCGCAGTCAGGAGAGAACCATGCAAAAGGTTCAGAGCGCTGCGCGTGCTTTCGAGGACGCAACTAAGCCCGCGACGGTCACACCGCCACCCGCCGCAACGCCGCAACCGGCGCCGCCGGTAACGCCGCCCAAGGCGGTAGAGCCGCAACCGCAGCCGCTGAATCCGGACGCGGACGAGGAAGCGAGCGGCGAAGCGGACGTCGATGCAGAAGTAAACCCCGACACCAAGTCCGCACCGATCATTCCCGCGCCGCAGCCGTTGCACGTCGTCGTCGAGCAGCGCGCGGCCAGCGCGATGGGAAGTTATCTGTGGGCGGGTTCCGTTGGCGTCTTGGGCTTCCTCGGCCAAGCGGCCATGGTGATTTTTCTGATTTTCTTCCTGTTGCTGAGTGGCGATACTTTTCGGCGCAAACTCGTGCGCATCGCCGGGTCGTCGCTGTCGAGCAAGAAAATCACAGTAACGATACTCGACGATATCAACCGATCGATTCAGCGTTACATGTTGATGCTACTGACCACCAACGTCATGGTGGGCTTGGCGACGTGGATTGCGTTTCGAATGATCGGTCTCGATAACGCGGGCGCCTGGGCGGTGTTCGCCGGCGTTGCTCATCTAATTCCTTATTTTGGTCCAGCCGTCACGGCCGGCCTGACGGGCATGGCTGGGTTCATTCAGTTTGGTTCGCTTTCCACCGCACTGCTTGTCGCCGGTGCATCCGTGCTCGTCGCCACGCTCATCGGGACTTTCGTCACCGCCTGGATGACGGGGCGCATCGCGAAGACGAACACGGCGGGCGTATTTATCTCGTTGCTGTTTTTTGGCTGGCTTTGGGGTGTGTGGGGTTTGTTGCTCAGTATTCCCATCATCGTGATCGTTAAAGTCGTCTCGCAGCAGATCGAGCAGCTGCATCCGGTGGCTGAATTACTCGGAGAGTAGTTTGGTATGTCGGACTGACCGAATTCGCAATAGTAAAGAAGCGGAGTGACTAAGAATAAAATCGCTCCGCTACTTGGGAGTAAAAAAATAGAGCGCGCCAACCACCCCGAGCGTCCGCTCGCTTTTTGGATTCGCTACACCGTACTCAGCCCCAAGGGCCGCCACTTCGGGTTTCCGCTTTGAGGGTTTGCACGTATGTCAAATACGACATATACTCTAATCCGACTTGGAAGAGAAGAATAAAGACAAGCCTTTGGTATGGCTGGCGGGAGAGGTAAAAACGCCGCCGTTTTCGGCGCTCGCTCGTTTAGAGGCCGGTTTCTTACTACGTCGATTGCAGCGAGGCGAGAAGATAGCTATGCCGCAATCGAGGCCGATGCCGTCTGTTGGATCAAGATGCCATGAGCTTCGCATCAACGATCAGAATGCCACTTGGCGTATCGTATATCGGATCGATGCCGACGCCATTGTCATACTCGATGTTTTTAAGAAGAGTACCGCCAAGACTCCGGCACGGGTTATTGACGTATGCAAACGCAGACAGAGGACTTACGACGATGAATAAAGCCAAGAGAAAACGCTTAGAGCGCAAAGGCTGGAAGGTAGGGAGTGCCGAAGAGTTCCTCGGTCTTTCCGCGGAAGAATCGCGCTACCTTGAGCTCAAGTTCGAGCTCAGCCGCCAGCTGCGCGAACGTCGCGAGCAACGCAACCTGACCCAGGTCCAATTCGCGCGGCGTCTGCAATCAAGCCAGTCACGCGTCGCAAAGATGGAGGCGGGCGATCCATCCGTCTCGCTCGATCTTCTGGTGCGTTCACTTTTCTCGCTTGGCACGAGTAAGCGCGATCTTGCTCGCATCATCGCGTCCGCAGGTCGGTCCCACGCGGCGCGATAACGAACCCCGTTGGGTCTAAACCAATCTCATGTTCTGGCATACGGCGGATGTAGATAAAGAGGCGACGGCGATTTTTATCACGGCCGGAGTCGGCACGACGCATCGGCCGCGTTGAAATGAGTCACGATTACATTCCAGACGCGCGCGACGGGCTTACTCGCCAAGAACGTATCGTGTTACGGGTGCTGCACGAGATTCAGCAGGAACGTCGGGATCGAAACGTACCGACCGCGATGGTCTGGGGGCGGGTCTGCGAGCACTTTTACATCAGTCCCGACGAGTTGTCGTCGATGCTTGTACGGTTGGGTGCTCGTAAGTAATTAGCAGATAGTCACGTAGGGTGCATTAGGCGCGAGCCGTAATGCGCCGAATGTTTG
>JBGPCS010000411.1:0-2764 GCA_041481875.1 Sulfurifustaceae bacterium | reverse complement strand
GTCGCGCCACGCAACTTCCCGCCGATGCCGAGCAATATATCTTGATCGACCTGCGCGGCCAGGAAGTGTCGGCGGCAACGAGAGCGGGCATCGCCCGCGATCTGGTCGCGCTCTCCGACGGCGCGCTGCAAGCCGATCGCATCCGCTTCCTGCCGCCGTAGCGGGACGATTCGGCCCGTCATTCGTTGCGCGCCGCAAGGCGAGTAACATGAGCGTCGGCGGATTGTCCGCAGAGAGAATCGGTTTGATCGACACCCGCATGATCGCCGGCGCCGCGCGTGGTCGTCCGTCGCGGCCCGCGGCCGCGCACGAGCGCCGCGCACATCCCCACGTAGCATTTTCGCCACGTTCGGCCTGCGCCTGCGGCGGCGGTTGTCCGCGCTGCGCCGCGCTACCGAAGCTCAAGATCGGCGCGTCGAGCGATCCACTCGAGCGGGCGGCGGACCGGGTGGCGGATCACGTCATGCGGGGCGGCTATGCGGAATCCGGCTCGTCGGAAGCGGTCGACCGATCGAGCGATCGCACCGGCAGCTCCGACGACGCGCGTCAGGTTGCGCCGGCGGCGATGTCGTCGGACGGTCTACCGCTACCGATCGCGACGCGCGCATTCTTCGAGCCGCGCTTGGGTCGAGATCTTTCCGACGTGCGCGTTCATACCGGCGAAGCAGCCGCACAAGACAACGAGAGTCTCGGCGCGCGGGCGTTCACGGTCGGCAATCACATTTCGCTCGCTCGCGGTGAATCGGTGGGAGGGACGCCGTTGCTCGCGCACGAGCTGGCGCATGTCGCGCAGAACGAAGGTCGCGCTCCCGACACGATACGGCGCAAAGAGGACTGGGATTACACGCCGGCGGAATACGCGGCGCTGAAGAAGGGCAAAGGCGATCTGAAAATCGCGTCCGACAGCAGTTGGGTGCCGACGGCGCTCCAGGACAATATCCTGAACACTTTGCGCTACACGCTCGATCCCCAGCGTTCGCCAGCCGCTACCGAGGGCGTCAACGTCGTCGATTTCTATCACGGTCATTTGGTCGTGCCGGACAACGACAAGGGTCTCAGCATCGACGCGATGGACGCGCGCAGCAAATTCAAGAAGGAACTGGAGAAGCAGACGACCAAGGCGCTCGGCGGCGAATACGAGAAGGTTACCGCCAAGAACGTCGGCGCTTACACCAAAGGAATTAAGGCGACGCTGCCGCTGCTGGCGAAAGCGATGGATGAGGTCATGAAGATCAAGGGCGCCGCGGTGATGTATCACACGTATGAAATGACCGCGCAGGATAAAGGCATCAAGCCGCACGACCCGCGGCGCAACTATGTCACGCCGTTCGACACCAATGTACCGAAGCCTTACCAGTTGCCGAAGGGCGCGAAGGATTACACCGATCAGTACGTGCATTATCTCGAATTCACTTTTCTCGTCGACGAAAACGGCGAAGTGCACGTTCGTCCGGGCGGCAGAGATCCGCTGAGCACGATCACCGGCGCGCCTATTGCCGGCCAATGAGATGGGTAGACTATTTCTAATATTAAAGCCGCAGATGAACACGGATAAGGATGACAAGCCTTTTGATTAATTCCCTCTCCCTCCGGTGACGCGCAGGGACGCGCTAAGATCGCGAGAGACAGGAGTCGAGCGATCATGAGGGTTAGGCCGCTCCTGCGCATCCTGCGCGCGCGACATTCGTACGTCCTTGTACAGCAGGTGAGGGACGGCGGTGAAAGAAATCGCGTTGTTTCGCCTACTCCCACCCCTCCCGGAGGGACAGGGGAAATAAATCAGAATTTCCCTAGTTCGGTTTCATCGGCGTTTATTCGCGGTTGCTTTGAGTGGTGTCACTAATATCGGCGCGACCTCCAGATCGTAGCGCCGGGATAGGAAGTGCATCCCGCCGCCGCCTCGCGCGGACGAACGGGAGCCGCTAGACTAAGTGCGTCGGTACATCCCGTGAATCTAGAAATCATCATCCTCGCCGCCGGTCAGGGTAAGCGCATGCATTCCGCTTTGCCCAAGGTGCTGCACCCGCTCGCCGGGCGGCCGCTGCTCGGACATGTGCTCGCAACGGCCCGCGAGCTCTCGCCGCGCGCCATTCACGCGGTATATGGATACGGGGGCGAGCAGGTGCGCACGATCTTCAAGGATGAACCGGTCAACTGGATCCACCAAGCCGAACAGTTGGGGACGGGCCACGCGATGCAGCAAGCGATGCCGTCGTTGGCTGATGACTCCATGGTGTTGGTGCTTTACGGCGATGTGCCGCTTATTCGCGTGGACACATTACGGGATTTGCTGTCTCAAACCCGCGAGCTTAACCTCGCGCTGCTGACAGCAGAGCTTCCCGACCCGAGCGGCTACGGCCGCGTCGTCCGCCATCCGCTCGGCAAGGTCGAGCGCATCGTCGAGCAGAAGGATGCCACGGCGGAGGAGGCGGCGCTGCGCGAGATCAATACCGGGATTCTGGTCGCGCCGGCGGCGCGGCTGCGGGGGTGGCTCGATCGGCTGGAAAACCGCAACGACCAGCGCGAGTATTACTTGACCGATGTGATCGCGATGGCGGTCGCGCAGGGGGTCGGGGTCGTGACGCGGCAGCCGAGCGCGACGTGGGAGATCCTCGGCGTCAACAGTAAACGCGAGCTCGCGGAGTTGGAACGAACCTACCAGAAGAATTGCGCGCAAGTGCTGCTCGACCGCGGTGTCACGCTGCGCGACCCCGCGCGCATCGATGTGCGCGGGGAGCTCGTCTGCGGACGCGACGTGGTGATC
>JBGPCS010000410.1:0-2764 GCA_041481875.1 Sulfurifustaceae bacterium | reverse complement strand
TTTCCAGGCGCGCGCGGCGCCTGCGGTGGGCGCGGCTGCGCTTTCACGTTCGCTCCGGGACTCGAACCTGTCGGTCGCGGACCACGTTGCGCGTGACGCGGCGGCCGTTGGTCGCGATGCCCATGATGCTGCCGCATCGGCGGTCGCTGTTCCTTTTGCACGACCGGCGCCGGCTGCGGCGGCTTCGCCTCTGCGGAAAATAATTTCGTCAGCAAACGTTTGATGAAACCGGCCGGCTTCGCGGGTGTGGGCGCCGCCATCGAGTGCGTGAGTGGGCCGATCACCGGCGTCTCCGCAACGGGCGCGACTCGACTCGGTGTCTCGGTTTCCTCTTCCTCGACGATTTCGATCTGGTAGCTCGGAATGTCTGATTCCGATTCGAGTTCCTCCATCCGCAGCCGGCGGATGTGATAGTGCGGCGTGTCGAGACTCTCATCGGGAATGATCATGATGGGCGTGCCGATACGTGACTCGATGCCGTTGATCTCGATGCGCTTCTCGTTGAGTAGAAACGTCGCTGTGTCGATCGGCAAGTGCACGTGGACCGCGGCGGTGTTTTCTTTCATCGCCTCTTCTTGAACCATGCGCAGGACCGAAAGGGCGGAGGACTGCACCGAGCGGATGTGCCCGGTGCCGCTGCAGCGCGGACATACGAGACTCGATGATTCGCCGAGCGAGGGTCGCAGCCGCTGGCGCGACATCTCGAGCAGACCGAAACGCGAGATGCGGCCGACCTGCACGCGCGCGCGATCGACTTTGAGCGCTTCGGTCAGACGGTTCTCGACTTGGCGCTGATGATGCATCGGCGTCATGTCGATGAAGTCGATCACGATCAATCCACCCAAATCGCGCAGTCGCAACTGGCGGGCGACTTCTTCCGCGGCTTCGAGGTTGGTGTTGAGCGCGGTTTCCTCGATATCCGCGCCTTTGGTTGCGCGCGCGGAGTTGATGTCGATCGTGACAAGCGCCTCGGTCTTGTCGAACACGATCGAGCCGCCGGATTCCAGGCGCACTTCGCGCGAGAACGCCGATTCGATCTGATGCTCGATCTGGAAACGCGAGAAGAGGGGAACCTCGTCCTTGTAGAGTTTCAGACGTTCCAGCCACTGGGGCGCGACCTGCTGCATGAACTTCTTCATGCGCTCGTAGATCTCGGGGTTGTCGACGAGCGCTTCGCCGATATCCTGCCGCAAGTAATCGCGTGTCGCGCGCACCACCAGATTGCTCTCTTGGTATATCAAAAACGACGCGGGTCGTTCCGTGGCGGCTTTACTGACGGCGTCCCACAAATGGATCAAGTAATCGAGGTCCCACTGCAGTTCCTCGGCCGTGCGCCCGATGCCGGCGGTGCGCGCAATTAGGGAGTAGTCGTCCGGTAGTTTGAGCTGCGCCATCGCTTCGCGCAGTTCCGCGCGTTCTTCGCCCTCAATGCGCCGGGAGATACCGCCGCCTTTAGGATTGTTCGGCATCAGGACCAAATAACGCCCGGCGAGGCTGATGAACGTCGTGAGCGCGGCACCCTTGGTACCGCGTTCCTCCTTGTCGACTTGTACAACCAGCTCTTGCCCTTCTTTTATGACATCTTTGATGCGGACCTGACCGAGGGGCGTTCTCTCGTCGTATCCGGTGAAGTAAATGCGGGAAATCTCCTTCAGCGGAAGAAACCCCTGGCGCTCGGTCCCATAGTCGACGAACGCCGCTTCAAGGCTCGGCTCGACGCGGGTCACGCGGCCCTTGTAGATGTTGCCTTTCTTGAGCTGGTAGGTGGAGGACTCGATGTCGAGGTCGAGGAGCTTTTGACCGTCGACGATAGCCAACCGCAACTCCTCGGGGTGAGTTGCATTGAACAGTATTCTTTTCATTGTAAAATCCCCGACGCTTCGGGGTTCGCCACGGACAGGCTGCGTAAGTGCACGGTGCACCCCACGCGGGAAAGCAGCACTACGTCAGCAGTGACGGGCGCTTAAACCTGCCGGTGCGACTAAAGCCCGTTAGCGTCTTAATCGCGCTGTGCATCCCTACTAAGGGTGAGGGATACGAAACCCTTGTTACCCCCGGCAGGCTTTGCTCGAAAGCGCCATGGCGCAGCGGCCTGGCTTACCGGGCGGTACCGGACACCTCGCCCGGTACGCTGAACATTCTTTCCGACGCGGGGGACAGGCTTTCGGCCAGCCAACGCGCCGCATGAAATAGATACAACTCGTGCACTATATCAACGAACCCTAACAGCGGCAATTAGCAACGGCCAACATGACCAAAACAATTCCTCGGTCCAGAGAAGGCGTGCGCTATGTCGAAGTAGACGAAACCCGTGAAGGACAGCGGCTCGATAACTTTCTACTGGGCCAACTGAAAGGTGTGCCCAAGAGTCACGTTTATCGGGTCCTGCGACGCGGGGAAGTGCGCGTCAATAGCGGGCGCGTCTCGGCCGATTATCGACTGCAAAGTGGAGATCGGGTTCGGATTCCGCCGATCAGACAGGGAGAACCGCCGAAATTGGCGAAGGCGGATCGGTTCGTGTGGCTGCGCGAGCGCGTGCTGTACGAAGACGATGACTTACTGGTGCTCGACAAGCCCGCCGGGTTGCCCGTGCACGGCGGAAGCGGCGTCGCGCTTGGCGTCATCGAGGCGCTGCGACAACTGCGCCCGGAGTTGCCGATGTTGGATCTAGCGCATCGATTGGATCGAGACACGTCAGGCTGTTTGTTGATCGTCAAGCGTCGTTCGGCGTTGGTGAAGTTGCACGCGATGCTGCGCGACGGTG
>JBGPCS010000409.1:0-2796 GCA_041481875.1 Sulfurifustaceae bacterium | reverse complement strand
GGTACGTCCTTGTACAGCAGGTGAGGGGCGGCGGTGCAAGGTGTCGCGCGGCGTCCCTCACCCTTACCCCTCTCTCGAGAGAGGGGTAACAAATGTTGCATTCGACATCATGTCCGCCGATCTGAAGCAAAGCATCAAAAACCTCCCGCTCGCTTCCGGGGTATATCGCTTCGTCGACGCGAAAGGCGAAGTCCTATACGTCGGCAAGGCGCGCTCGCTGCGAAAACGCGTGAGCAGCTATTTTCGCGCGGCGGGGCATGCGCTGTCGCCCAAGATACAGGCGCTTGTCGGCCGCACCCGTGAAGTTGAGGTGACGATCACGCATACGGAGAGCGAGGCCCTGCTGCTCGAGAACAACCTCATCAAATCGCTCAGACCGCACTACAACGTCGTGCTGCGCGATGACAAAAGTTATCCATATATTCTGGTCTCGGAAGAACAAGAATATCCGCGGCTCGCGTTTCACCGCGGCGCGAAGCGGGAGAAGGGGCGCTATTTCGGTCCTTATCCTTCGGCCTTCGCCGTGCGCGAAAGCCTGAATATGCTGCAAAAAGTATTTCCCGTGCGCCAATGCGAGGACTCGTTTTTTCGCATGCGCTCGCGTCCCTGTCTGCAATATCAAATAAAGCGCTGCTCGGGGCCGTGCGTCGGACTGGTCGAGCGAGAACGCTATCTTCAAGACGTGCGCCATGCCGTGCTCTTTCTCGAAGGCAAGAGCCGAATCGTGATCGACGAAATGATGAAGCGGATGGAAGAAACGTCGGGGCGCGAGGACTACGAGACTGCGGCCCTCTACCGGGACCGCATCGGCGCGCTCAAACGTATCCAGGAGCGCCAATATATTACCGGCAAGGCGGGAGACGCGGACGTCTTCGCGGCGGCGATCGAAGGCGACATCGTCTGTCTGCGGGCAACGTTCATACGCGGCGGTTTGAACCTCGGATCTAAAAGTTTTTTTCCGAAGGCCGGACGCGAACCGCAGGCCGAGGAGGTGCTTTCGGCGTTCTTGCCGCAATATTATCTGAGCGCGTCAGGGGCGGCGGGCAAACCGATTCCCGAGCGGATTTACTTGAGCCACGGTGTCGCCGACAAGGAAGTCCTGCAACGCGTGTTCAGCGAGGTCGCGGCTCGCAAGACGCTGATCTATCCGGCAGGTCACGTGCGAGGCGCCCCGCGACGCTGGCTGGACATGGCCAAACGCAACGCCGTGGAGGAGCTGCACCGCGCCGCGAATGATCGGCTAAATTTGGAGGCGCGCTTCGAGGCGCTGCGGGTCGCGTTGGCGCTCGACGCCAGCCCCGAGCGCGTGGAGTGTTTCGACATTAGCCACACCATGGGTGAGGCGACCGTCGCCGCGTGCGTCGTGTTCGATCGCAACGGGCCGGTGAAGTCCGACTATCGCCGTTTCAACATTCACGGGATCGAACCGGGCGACGACTACGGCGCCATCACACAGGCGCTCATGCGCCGCTACCGCCGAGTGAAGGAAGGAGAAGGTCGTTTGCCGGACTTGTTGTTGATCGACGGCGGCAAGGGGCAAGTCAGCGCGGCGGCCGCGGTGCTGAACGAGTTGCAGGTGGGCGGATTGAAGCTCATCGGCGTCGCCAAGGGGCGCGAGCGCAAGCCGGGCAGGGAGCGGCTTTTCTTGTCCGGTGGTGACGCGCCCACTATACTGCCGAGCGATTCTCCGGCGTTGCATCTCATTCAACAAATCCGCGACGAAGCGCATCGTTTCGCGATCACGGGGCATCGGCAACGGCGCGGCCGGGCACGCACGACGTCCGCGCTGGAGAGCATCCCCGGTATCGGCCATAAGCGCCGGCAGGCACTGTTGAAGAATCTCGGTGGAATGCGTGAAGTAACGCGCGCCGGCGTCGAGGACTTGGCTCGCATCCCCGGCATCAGCCCGGCGTTGGCACAACGCATCTACGACGCGTTACACGAGCAGGAACGACGACAATGATCTGGAACACGCCGAACACGCTGACTTTCCTGCGGCTGGTGCTGATTCCGCTTTTCGTCATTGCGTACTATCTGCCGTACGAATGCGCGAACATCATCGCGACGATACTCTTTGTCGTCGCCGCGGTGACGGATTGGCTGGACGGCTACCTGGCGCGTCGATTGCAGCAGCTTTCCGCGTTCGGCGAATTTTTCGACCCGGTAGTCGACAAGCTCATGATCGTCGCCGCGCTGATCCTGCTCGTCGCCGACCCGGAGATCGCGCACGGTGTCCTCGACGAGCGGCTTTTCGCCGTCGTCGTGGTAGTGATCATTGGCCGCGAAATCGCCGTCTCCGCGTTGCGCGAATGGATGGCCGAATTCGGCAAGCGCTCGCGTGTCGCCGTCTCCTTTGTCGGCAAGTTCAAAACCACCGCGCAGATGTTGGCGATTCCGTTCTTGCTGTGGCGCGATCCATTGTGGGGCCTGCCGGTGCTGCGTACCGGCGAGATCCTTCTATATATCGCCGCCGCCCTCACGTTCTGGTCGATGCTCCTTTACCTTCGTATCGCTTGGGCAGACTTGGTGCAGAGCGGCAACGGCCCCCGCTCACCTTGAACCGACGGTAGGCGGCGCTTAGAATGACGACCGTTGACGCGGGCATAGCTCAGTTGGTAGAGCGCAACCTTGCCAAGGTTGAGGTCGGGAGTTCGAACCTCCTTGCCCGCTCCAATTCCGAACGGGGAGACGCGTAGCGCCTCCCCGTTTTCGCTGCATAGAGACATATAAATTCCGCGCGTGCAGAGTGTGACGAGCGGGCGTTTCAGTTACGGCTGGGTGGCAGAGTGGTCATGC
>JBGPCS010000408.1:0-2802 GCA_041481875.1 Sulfurifustaceae bacterium | reverse complement strand
CTCCACGATGTCAGCCGCAGGAAGCACATCATGAATATTCCCGACACCCTGCCCGGCGCCCCAGATGTCGCGCCATGCTTTCACGCGAGTCGAACCGAAATTCATCGAGGTTTTGTCCGCCGTCGGCAGGTTGTCGGGATCGAGGCCGGCGGCGGCAACGCTCGGCTTCAAATAGTTGCCGTGCACACCACTAAAGAGAGGCGTGTATACGATATCTTTGGCGGTGGAGTTGACGATCATTTCCTTGTAGCGCGGATCGGCATTCGCCTCGCGGCTCGCGATAAAGCGCGTGCCTATGTATGCCAAATCCGCTCCGAGTCCCTGCGCGGCGACGATATTGCGACCCGTCGTGATCGAGCCGGACAAAGCGAGCGGACCGTCGAAAAAGCGCCGCACCTCACCGACCAGCGCAAATGGGCTCAACGTTCCCGCGTGGCCACCGGCACCGGCGCACACAAGTATCAAGCCGTCGACGCCGGCTTCGATCGCCTTCTCGGCGTGGCGCACGCTGGTAACATCGTGAAATACCAGGCCGCCATATTCATGAATGCGCTTGACGAAATCCCCGGGTGCCCGCAGGCTCGTGATGATCATCGGGACGCGATACTTCACGCACAGGTCGAGATCGTGCTCCAATCGATCGTTCGATTGGTGGATAATCTGATTCACCGCGAACGGGGCGACACGCTGGCTCGGGTGCCCGGCCGCGAAGTTCGCGAGATCCTCCGTGATGCGACGCAGCCACTCGTCCAGCAACTCTTTCGGTCGGGCGTTTAGCGCCGGAAACGCACCCACAATGCCGCTCTTGCACTGCGCCAACACGAGATCGGGATTGGAGACGATAAACATCGGCGCGCCGATCACGGGTAGAGCTAAGCGATCCTGCAAGCGTGCTGGCAATGCCATTTACTCGTTCCTCATCTCGCGCGGCGATGTTCCGGTTGCACGAGGTCGTAGCCACTAGGTACAAAGCACCGCTATTTTTGACAACATCAATCCCGATTGATCTCGACCCTTGACTCGATGAAGCGAATGGAAAAAGATAGCCTTACGTTTATGGAACTACGTTCTGCGATGCAGGATTATAGGGTCGCCATTGTCTTCCACACAAGAACTCGTCCGAGGTAACGCCTCATGCTAAGTGCGTACATATATGATGGGTTGCGATCGGCGTTCGGCCGCCATGCTGGCGCGCTCGCGCCGGTACGACCCGATGACCTAGTTGCCGAGGTGATGCGTGCGTTGGTCGCACGTTCGCCGTGGAAACCGCAAGACATTGAGGACGTGCTGCTCGGCTGCACGAACCAAGCCGGTGAAGATTCACGAAACGTCGCTCGTAATTCTCTGTTGGCGGCGGGTTTTCCGGTGACGGTCGCGGGACAAACCGTTAACCGGCTCTGCGCCAGCGGACTTGCCGCGGTTATCGACGCCGCGCGCGCCGTGACGTGCGGCGAAGGCGAGATCTACGTTGCCGGCGGCGTCGAGAGCATGAGTCGCGCCCCATTCGTGATGGCAAAGTCAGAGTCGCCATACAGTCGCGATTTCAAAATGTACGACTCGACCATCGGCGCGCGCTTTCCGAATCCGAAAGTCGCCGCGCGCTACGGCTCTGATACCATGCCGGAGACGGGCGACAATGTTGCCAAAGAGTGTGGCGTTTCGCGCGAGGAAACCGACCGTTTCGCGGCGGCGTCGCAATCGAAATTCGAAAAGGCCCGAGCGGCCGGATTCTTTGCCGGGGAAATTCATCCGATCGAAGTCCCGACCGGGCGTAAAACACCGCCGAGGATCGTTAGTGAGGACGAGCACCCGCGGCCGGAGACCACCATCGAAACGCTGGCAAAACTGAAACCGTTGTTCGAGAGTGGGGTCGTCACCGCGGGCAACGCCTCGGGCGTGAACGACGGTGCCGCGGCGTTGCTGGTCGGCAGCCGTGAAGCGGGCGAGAAGAAGAGTGTGCGCCCGATCGCCCGCATTCTCGCGGCGGCCGCGGCCGGAGTGGAACCGCGCATCATGGGCATCGGGCCGGTCCATGCCATTCTCAAGGCGCTCGAGCGCGCGAAGCTCAAGCTTTCCGATATGGACATCATCGAGATTAACGAAGCGTTCGCGAGCCAAGTTCTCGGGTGCCTGAAGCTCATGGGAATTGGGTTTGATGATTCGCGCGTCAATCCGAACGGCGGCGCCATTACCGTCGGCCATCCGCTCGGCGCATCGGGTGCGCGTCTCGCGCTTACCACCGCGCGCGAGCTGCAACGCCGCCAAGGTCGCTATGCCGCCGTGAGCCTTTGCATCGGTGTCGGCCAGGGCCTCGCCGTCATTATCGAGAGAACTTGACGATGGACGTTACGTTACCGGATAGAGAGAAGCCAATTACGATGAGCGCGCCAAAAGTCCAGGCCCCCGAGGCCACCGCCCCGAATTTCCATTGGGAAGATCCGTTCCTGCTCGAAGACCAATTGACGCAAGACGAACGCATGATTCGCGACGCCGCGCACGAGTACTGCCAAGGCAAGCTGATGCCGCGCGTACTCGAGGCGTTTCGCAACGAAAAAACCGATCCGAACATTTTCCGCGAAATGGGCGAGCTCGGCATGCTCGGCCCCACCATTCCGACGCAGTATGGCGGCGCCGGGCTGAACTATGTCAGCTACGGCTTGATCGTTCGCGAAATCGAGCGCGTGGATTCCGGCTATCGCTCGATGATGAGCGTGCAAAGCTCACTCGTCATGGTTCCGATTTACGAATTCGGCACCGAAGCGCAGAAGCAAAAATATCTGCCGAAATTGGCGACCGGCGAAT
>JBGPCS010000407.1:0-2810 GCA_041481875.1 Sulfurifustaceae bacterium | reverse complement strand
GTCCTCGAGATGCTCGCCAAGATGTCCAAGCCGCTCGCGGGCAAGCCGCCGATGGTCCGCACCGCGGCGGGCTTGCTGGCGATCAACTCGGTCGTGCTGGCGGCAGGGGTGTGGGGGTACCTGATTTTTAGGCCAGCGCCGGCCGCGGCCAAGTGGTATCGCGGGCTGACGCGGGCGCGGCAAACGGTGACCCATCGCCTGGCGGCCGGCGGCCGGCTCGAATGGTTGCCGCAGGAGACGATCGTGTTCGACGGCGCCGACGTCGAGCAGACATTGCGCGTCGAGCTCGCGCCGGCAGCATCGTGGCTCGGTTGGGACATCACGCGCTTCGGCCGCAGCGCCCGCGGCGAGCGCTTTCGTTGCGGCACCTGGCGCATGAGCACCGAAATCTGGCGCGATCGAGCGCCGCTGTGGATCGATCGCCAACGACTCGATGGCGGGTCAAGCATCCTCGACAGCGCTTACGGTCTCGCCGGCGCGCCGGTGGTCGGCACGCTCGCGTGGATCGGAACGAGCGTAACGCCCGATCTCGTCGACGCCGCGCGCGCGCGTTGGGACGCCGCCGGGTTGGACGGCGAGGCGGGCGCGACGCGATTGACGGAAGGATTGCTGTGCCGCTATCGCGGACCATCGAGCGCCGCCGCGCGCGCGTGGTTCACGGCGGTGTGGAAGTTATTGCGCGCTTACGAACGTCGCGGTGACGTCATTGCGCCGCGCATTTGGAATACGTAGGAGGGTTCTGACCATAACCTATCTCAGAATTGCCGCTGATGTAGCCATGTAGGGTGGGTGGAGCGTAGCGCAACCCACCAGAATATTATTTTGTTGGGTTCCGCCGCTCGTGCGGCTGCACCCAACCTACACTAGTTTACGAGCACCGCGGCGAAGCGGTTGCGCCGCGCATTTGGAATACCTAAAAGGGGAGCTTGATTTTATTTCCCCTCTCCCTCCGGGAGGTGAGGCGGGGTCTTCGTGAATGCACTTAACGTGCATTCACGCCGCTGAACGGGCGCACGCGGTTCTTGTGCGCCCCGGTGGGAATGTGTCGGGGTGAGGGACACAGCGCAATTTTCTGCACCGCCGCTCCCTCACCTGCGGTACAAGGACGCACGAATGTCGCGAGCGCAGGATGCGCCGGGGCGACCTGGCTCGCGCGAGAGGGAACTATGTAGATGTAGGGTGCGCGGTGCGCACCGACAAATGTTGAATGGTGCGTGAAACGCATCCGACACGTATGAAGGAGTCCAATGCATCTCTCGCCACAAGAAAAAGACAAGCTCCTCATCTTCACCGCCGCGCTTGTCGCGGAACGACGCAAACAACGCGGCTTGAAGCTCAACTATCCCGAGGCCGTTGCGTATATCAGCGCGGCGATCCTCGAGGGCGCGCGCGATGGGCGCATGGTCGCGGATCTCATGAGCTATGGCACGCGCGTGCTCACGCGTGCGGACGTCATGGACGGTGTCGCGGAAATGATTCACGACGTGCAAGTAGAAGCGACTTTCCCCGATGGTACCAAACTCGTCACCGTGCATAATCCGATCGGCGAGGGTCGTCGCGCTCGGGCGGTAAGCAAGCGTGGCCGTGGCTCGAAGAAGAAGCGGTCAAAATGAAGACTTTTACCGACTCCCCCTCTCCCCATCCCTCCCCCGCGAAGGGGGGAGGGAGATATCGAGGTGCGCGTGCGCGCACGTCCTTGTACTACTGGAGGAAGAAGAAATGAACCCCGGAGAAATGCTGGTCGAGGCGGGCGACATCGAGATCAATCGCGGACGCGCCACCGTCCGCGTCAAAGTGGCGAACACCGGCGACCGGCCGATCCAGGTCGGATCGCATTATCATTTCTGCGAATCGAACGCCGCGCTCACGTTCGAGCGCGAACGCACGCGCGGGATGCGACTCAACATTCCCGCCGGCACCGCCGTGCGTTTCGAGCCGGGCGACGAGCGCGAGGTGGAGCTGGTCGCGTACGCGGGGGCGCGCGAGGTGTATGGATTCAACGCCAAGGTCAACGGTCCGCTCGAGGGCAAGCGATGAGCTACAAAATGGATCGGCGCGCGTACGCCGAGCACTACGGCCCGACCGTCGGCGATCGCGTGCGCCTCGCGGACACGGCGCTGCTGATCGAGATCGAGAAGGATTACACGGTCTACGGCGACGAAGTGAAATTCGGCGGCGGCAAAGTGATCCGCGACGGCATGGGCCAGTCGTCGATACCGAACTCGGCGGGCGCGGTCGACACCGTCATCACCAACGCGGTGATCGTCGATTGGTGGGGCATCGTCAAGGCCGATGTCGGCATCAAAGACGGCCGCATCGCGAGGATCGGCAAAGCCGGGAATCCCGCGACACAACCGAACGTCGACATCATCATCGGCCCCGGCACCGAAGTGATCGCGGGCGAAGGCAGTATCCTTACGGCCGGCGCCATCGACAGCCATATCCATTTCATTTGTCCGCAGCTGATCGAGACCGGGCTCGCGTCCGGCGTCACGACGATGATCGGCGGCGGCACCGGCCCGGCGACTGGTACCAGCGCGACGACGTGCACACCGGGTGCTTGGAACATTCACCGCATGCTTCAGGCCGCCGATGGGTTCCCGATGAATATCGGTCTGCTCGGCAAAGGCAACGCTGCTCAACCGCAGGCGCTGGCGGAGCAAGTGGAAGCCGGCGCGATCGGCTTGAAGCTGCACGAAGACTGGGGCACGACGCCGGCCGCGATCGACTGCTGCCTGTCGGTCGCCGACGATTACGACGTGCAGGTGATGATCCACACCGATACGCTCAACGAGTCGGGCTTCGTCGAG
>JBGPCS010000406.1:0-2830 GCA_041481875.1 Sulfurifustaceae bacterium | reverse complement strand
TCGGAATGAATTCATCGAGGCGCTGGGCGCCGATGACCTCGCCGGCAAACGCGTGGGGTTGCACGCCCCGGCGACCGCCGACGATCGACGCGCCGAACGCCCGCGCGCGCCGCGCCGTCTCTCTTCCGATGTGGCCGTAGCCGACGATCAGCCAACGCGTGTCGGCTAGCTCGCGAAAGCGAATGCGCTTCCACTCGTGCTGCGCCTGCAGGCGGCGGCGTTCATCGTTGTTTTGAAAGTGATCGAGCACCGCGGCGAGAACGAAATCGGCAATCGCCGGGCCTTGGGCATCGCTATTGGTAAGGACGATGCCCTTTGCCGCGAGCCGTCCGAAAACCGGATCGTCGACGCCCGCCGCCGCCGATTGCACCCAGCGCACGGTTTCGCTCTTCAAGATCGCGCGAAAGAATTCGCGCCGGCCGTCCCACGCGAACACATCGAGATTCGCCCACGCCGCGGTCGGCCGCATTTGGTCAACGTCGCTCGGCGCGCCATCGACCAGAATTTCGCCGCGTTCGTTCATCACGCTGATGCGGATGCCGGGTGCGCGCTCGTGGATGCGCGTCGCCAACCGGTGATACGAGGACTCAAACAAAAATACATCGACCGATGCTTGTTGCGTCATGGAATGGCCTGCTCGATGGCTGTGCGCGTCCGCGCCTTGCGGTTTGTCGTGCTAGATACCGAGTCCCGATGATGCGGCAAATCACCGCGCATTGTCTATCGGAACTTTGCCGGCCGATCTCTCGGCCGGCGTGAAGATCGGTCGATCGGGGGCGTCGGCCGATATTCGCTAACGGCGAACGCGGCGCTTCGAATATATTGGCGACGGCGTGTCGTACGTCGCCACTGAGGGTCAAGAACATGAAAGGCAGCTGCCTATGCGGAGCCGTGCGCTACGAAGTAGATCGTCTTGCCGGGCCGATCGGCCACTGCCATTGCAATACCTGCCGCAAGTCTCACGGCGCGGCGTTCAATTCGACTGCGCGCGCCAACCGCACCGACTTTCGGTGGGTCGCCGGGACGGAATCGCTCAGCGCTTTCGAATCATCGCCGGGGAAACTGCGCCACTTCTGCCGCAAGTGCGGAAGCCGTCTTATCGCCGAATGGGTGGCGCAGCCTCAGGTCGTCGTTTGCGTCGCGACGCTGGATGAAGACCCGGGCCAGCGTCCCGCCGCGCGTATCTGGTTGTCTCACGCGGTACCCTGGTTGCCCTACGACCAGGAGATTCCGCACTTCGAAAAGACGCCGCGGTCCGGAGCGTAGCCGTCGGCAGTTGCCATAGAACAAGGAAAAGTGGTCGTGCGGGAATAAAACCGCCCAGGAACGTGTTAGCACTTGAGTAGTACCCACCTTGGAGGATTCGATGAAAAAACAAATCGTCGCGGTATTGTCGGCGCTCGCTTTGCTAAGCGGCTGCGCGGGAGGAGCGGTTTCCAACAGTAACCCACCCAAAGTTTACGTCGGCTTGTTCAAGGATGACGCCGTCGCCGTCGTCGACACCGGGCAAAACAAAGTCGTTGCGACTATCGCCGTTCCCAAGGGTCCACATGGATTGGTGATCACGCCGAACGGCCGCAAGGTCTACGTCAGCAGCGACGGCACCTCCACGGTCAGCGTGATCGATACGGGGAGCGACCGCATCGTCGCTTCGATCGACGTCGGGGCGAATCCGCATGGCCTCGCGGTTTCCGCCGACGGGCGGCGCGTGCTCGTCTTGGGCTACGGCTCGAATCGGGCGGTGGTCATCGATACCGCAACAGACCGCGTGATCGGCGAAGTGCCCATCGCCCAACCGCACAACGGCACGCTGAGCCGCGACGGCAGTGCCGCCTGGGTCGCGTCGCAGCGTCAGGGCGAGACCGCGCTCGTGCGGCTCGATTTGACGGCGTGGAAAGAGGTTGCGCGTTTGCCGCTCGATAAGACGCCGCGCGGACTCGAACTGAGTCCGGACGGCCGGCGCGTTTATTTCACGCTCGCCGGCGTGAACGCCGTTCAAATACTCGACACGACGTCGAATACCGTCATCGCGCAAACTGCGGTCGGCGCTTCGCCGCACTACGCCGCGTTCACGCCGGACGGGCGCTGGGCGCTCGCGGTCGTGCAAGGGCCGGGCGAGCTGGGCGTGATAGACACCTCGAACAATGCGCTCGCCGCAACGATTCCCGTCGGAAAAACACCGCACTGGAGCGCGTCGAGCTCCGACGGGCGCATGGCCTACGTGACCAACGAAGGTTCGAACGATCTCTCGGTCGTGGATCTGGGCAGCCGGACGGTGAAAGCGACGATCGCCGTCGGCAATGCGCCGCGCAAAGTCGCGGTGCAGCCGAGTTCCGGCGCGTCCGTGTCTGCCGCCGCAACGACGACGGCGAGCGCCGCCGCGCCGCCGTCGGGCAAGCCCGTCACCATCGACGGCGTGAGGTATCGGGACCACGGCACCAAGGACGTGCGCGGCGAATCGAAGCTCGAGATCGAAGCCGACGACTATTACTTCGAGCCGACCTTCCTGCGCGGCAACCCGGGACAGAAACTAACCGTCGTGGTCGAGAACGAAACGAGCACGCTGCACAACTTCGCCGTCGCGGCGCTCGGCATCGACAAAGACGTTCTGCCGAAAGGCAAAACGGAAGTGCTGCTCACGTTTCCGGCTTCCGGCGTGCTGACCTTCACCTGCAAATTTCACAGCCAGCTCGGCATGAACGGTCAGTTGCGAACTCAATAGCCAGCGCCGGAATCTCTGATTTATTTCCCCTCTCCCTCCGGTGACGTGCAGGGACGCACTAAGATCCGCGAGAGACAGGATGCCACACAGGGATGTGTCAATGTCGCG
>JBGPCS010000405.1:0-2849 GCA_041481875.1 Sulfurifustaceae bacterium | reverse complement strand
CTCAGGCCAACGTGAAGCGCGTCGTGCTATCTCATCGCACGAGTCGAACGCTAGGGCAGGAGGACGCCGCGCTCGCGTCAATTCGCGTGCGCTACGCCGGCCCGGTGGTGTTCGCCGACGATCTCAACTGCTTCGCCGTACCTTAACTTCCCTCGGTGTCACTTCCCCTGGCGTCGTCACGTCGGTGCGTGGCGAAGAAATATAATGTCCCTGCGCGAAGTCCACGCCGTACGATTGCAGCATGACCAGCGTCTCGCGGTTCTCGACAAACTCGGCGATGGTGCGCTTTCCGAGTGAGTGCGCGATGTCGTTGATCGACGCGACGATGGTCCGGTCGATGGGGTCGCCCGACATGCCTTGCACAAATTGGCCGTCGATCTTCAGAAAATCAACCGGCAGGTGCTTCAGATGATAGAGCGAGCTGAAACCGCTGCCGAAGTCATCGAGCGCGAAGCGACACCCGATGTCGCGCATCTCGTTGATGAGGCGCTTGGCCGCCTGCATGTTGGCAATCGCGCTGGTTTCGGTAATTTCGAAAATCAGACAACGCGGATCGACGCAGTACTGTGCGAGCAGCCGTTTCAGCAACGGCACTAGCTTCTCGGCATCGAGCGTTTGACCCGAGAGATTGACGTTGAAGACGGCGGGCTGCCCGCCGCGATGCAATGCCGAGAGTTCGCGCAGCGCGTGCGACAACACCCAGGTATCGATCTGCGGCATCAGGCCGAAGCGCTCGGCCGTCGGCAGGAACGCGCCGGGTGCAATGAGCTCTCCGCGTCGATCCGGGATGCGCACGAGAACTTCATAGTAGGGTTCGGGCCCGCGCGGCGCCGTCATCAACTGATCCCACAAACAGCCGGACGCGGTCGGCAAAAGGGCGGCATCGAGTCCCCCGAGTGCCACGATCGGTTGGTATTGCAATCGGAAATTGTCCGCCTTTAGCGCGTCCTGCAGCCGTACCGACCAACCGAGCTCGAGGTGCATGGCGACCTTTTCGTCGCTCTCCGCGCGATACAGATGAGTGACATTGCGCCCTCGACCCTTTGCGATATGACACGCGATGTCGGCGTTCGACAGCACGTCGCCCGGCGAAGGCACGGTCTTGTCGATGAGGGCGACGCCGATGCTTCCGTTGATCTTGTAGTGCTTATCGTCGAAGACGAAGTTGAGCTGCTCGAGTACCTCGCGAAACCCGTTGGCCGCCGCCAGCACGCCCTCTTCGGTAATGTTGCGCAAGATAATCGCGAACTCATCGCCGCCGAGGCGCGCGAGCGTGTCGGCCTCGCGCAGTCGGCTTTTTAGCTGGTCGCCGATCTCGCACAAGAGACGATCGCCCGCGGCGTGACCGGCGGTATCGTTGATGTACTTGAAGCGGTCGAGATCGATGTAGAGGAGCGCGCTGCGCTCATTGCTGCGCTTCAGGCGCGAGACTTCGGCTTCGAGCGCTCGCTCGAAGTAGTTTCGGTTACACAACCGCGTGAGCACGTCGTGGTTGGCTTGCCACAGTAGCTCGCGTTCGAGTTGCCGGCGCTCGGAGATGTCACGAAATGCCACGACTGAGCCTTCGAGTCGCCCTTCCACGCGCAGGGGAAACACCGTGCACTCTACCGGCACCGGCTGGTGCGAGCGGTGCCAAAAAACCGTGTCCCACGCCCGTAGCTCATCGCCGAGTCCATAAGCTTGTTGCAGAAAACAAGTGTCCGGCGGGTTGGGGCTGCCGTCTTCCGCGGCGTAGTGAAACAGTTTGTGCGCCGAGCGTCCGATGACCTCCTCGGATTCGCTCAGACCGAGAATCTTTCGCGCGGCGGGATTGATGAAGGTGATCTGACCCGATCGATTGACGCCGTAAACGCCATCTCCGACGGAAGCCAGGATGCCCGCCAGCCGATGGCGTTCCGCCTCCATCGACTTCTTGGCGCGGATGGTCCGGCTCACGGCCGCGATGCGCGTGAGAAATAGCTCATCGGATTCATTCTTGAACATGCACTCGACCGCTCCCGCTTCTAACGAGTCGCGGATGACGCGATCGAGATACGTTCCGGTGATGATCGCCGTCGTGATGCCGGCCGTGCGTGGATCATCGTGCAACTGACGGCACAATACGTCGCCGTTGCCGCCCGGCATGTGGTAGTCGATGACGGCGATGTCGAACGGTCGCGCGAGTGCAAGCGCCACCGCCTCGCCGGCGTTCGCCGCGACTTCGACGACGTAGCCATGCCGCGCCAGCAGTTGCTGGTACCCGGCGCGCACCGTGCGTGCGTCATCCACGAACAGCACGCGCACGTCTTCCGCGGCACCGGGGGCTACCAAGATCGGCGTGCTCGCCGCGCGCAACTGCGTCAAGTTCTCGAGGCAATCCGCGTGATCTTCCCAGAGCAGGAGTGCGGAGCAAGGTCGACGAGCGACCCAATCGAACCCCTCGGGGGTCGCCGCGTGCGCAAGGAGCACCACCGCAATGGATAGATGTTCGGCCTGTCGCAGCGCCGCCAGCAAATGATCAGAGCCGGTGGCAGGGTGTATCGGATAACCGGCGAACACCGCGAGCGGCGCAGTACCGCCACTTGGTTCTTTGAGTTCCTTCAGACCCGCTTCATAGGATGGGACCGCGGTGACGCGATGCGGTCCGTGCTTCAGCGCGCGCTCGAGCGCGCGGCGCAAAGTGGCGGAAGGCTCCACCACCAACACCCAGCCGGATTCGGCGCAGTCCTGTTCCACGTTGACCACTTCGATGGGACCCGAGAAATGCCGTAATTGCATGTTCAATTTGCATTTTGCATGCCAATAAATATGGATCGCATCAGCGAACATACCCACCCTCTCCAAATCATTAAGGCCCGCATCAGCGGACT
>JBGPCS010000404.1:0-2874 GCA_041481875.1 Sulfurifustaceae bacterium | reverse complement strand
CGTCCAAGGAACATCAGCGCGAAGATCGCCTGCAACGCCGCGAGCACCGACCAAGCGAGTGGCGACAGGAACAAGCTTTTGAACTCGCGCCAGGCAATCGTCAGGATCATTTGGCAGTCCCCGGCGTCGCCGCTGGTTCGGCCTTGGTCAAGTCGATGAAGATCTGCTCGAGGGAGGCGCGCTCCGGGGCGATTTCTTTGAGTCCCCAATTACGCTCGGTGGCGACGCGCACGAGGTGCTCGCTCGGGTCGAGCGCCGGATCGTGGAGGATGCGCGCGCGCCCGTCTTGCTGCAGTTCGACGGCATGCACGCCGGGCAGCCGCTCGAGCTCGGCAATCGCCGGCGGCTGGCGGAACGCGACCAGAATCGCGGCCGATTTCAGATGCCGCGCGAGACCGCCGATGCTGTCGGTCAGCACGAGATTTCCCTTACTGATGATTTGCACGCGATCGCACGTGGCCTGCACCTCCGGCAGAATGTGCGTCGAGAGGATCACGCCGTGCTCCCTGCCGAGCTCGCGGATCAATGCACGGATCTCGCGGATCTGAATCGGATCCAGCCCGATCGTGGGTTCGTCCAGAATCACCAGCGGCGGCAGGTGGATGATTGCCTGAGCGATCCCGACACGCTGCTGGTATCCCTTCGACAGATTCCCGATGAGGCGGCGGCTCGTGTCCGCGAGTCCGCACTTTGATTTAGCGCTTTCACGCGCCGCGCGGCGTTGCTTTCGCGGGAGGCGGTGCAACGCGGCACAGTAGTCGAGGTATTCATCGACCGTGAGGTCGCGATACAGCGGCGGCTGCTCGGGCAAGTAGCCCAGCGCCGCCTTCGCGGCTCTGGGTTCGGCCAACAGATCGTGACCCGCGATCCTTACGCTGCCGCTGCTCGGAGCCAAGTTCCCCGACAGAATTTGCATCGTCGTGGTTTTGCCGGCGCCGTTCGGCCCGAGAAATCCCAATATCTCGCCTTGAGCCACGGTAAAGCTCACGTCATTGACGGCGCGAAGGCTGCCGTAGTCGCGTGAAAGATTATTGACCTCTGCGAGGATAGTTCCCGTCATCAAGTTGCTTGACACGGACGAACGAGGGTTTGCGTCCGGCGCGCATTTAAGGCGCAGCGGCCGGCGTTGTCAATCCTCGGCGGCGCAAGCTTCGCTTTGCGCGCCGTAGGGCCAGTTCGAGCGGGGGCCTTCGATGCGTTGTTCATGGTGTACGTCCTCGGTCTTGCTCTCAAACCTTAGTCGCTGGAGTTAGTCAATTTCTTCCCGCTTCGGTTCTGAAATCGCAACTTTTTTATCTGCGCCGGATTAGGCGATAATCCGGACCTTTCAACCGCGCAACCGCAAATGACCACCGCAACGAGCTACCAGGTCCGTATCAAGCGAAGCGAACGAACATTCACCGTGCAGGAGGGGGAGACGATTCTCGATGGCGCGCTGCGCAACGGCATCGTGCTTCCGTACAGCTGCCGCAGCGGCTCGTGCGGCACCTGCAAGGCAACCGTGCTCGCCGGCACCGTCGACTATGGCGTGTACGAAGAGAAAGCGCTACCGCCCGAGGAGCGCGCTGCGGGAAAAGCACTCTTGTGTCAGGCGTTGCCGTTGAGCGATCTCGTCGTCGATGTACGCGAAGTGATGGCGGCGGCGGATATCGAGATCAAGACGCTGCCCTGTCGGGTGGTCAAGATGGAACGTGCGGCTCACGATGTCATGGTGCTGTCGCTCAAGTTGCCGCAGCACGAACGCTTACGGTTCCTCGCCGGACAATACGTCGATATCCTGCTGCGCGACGGACATCGTCGCAGCTTCTCGCTTGCCAATCCTCCGTCTCAGGACGACGTGCTCGAAGTTCACGTGCGCCGCGTGCCCGGCGGGAAATTCACGGAACAGGTGTTCAGCGCGCTAAAGGAAAAGGACCTGCTGCGGTTTCGCGGTCCGCTCGGCATCTTCTTTTTGCGGACGGACGAGGCGCCGCCGGCCGAATCCGCGGAGCCGTCCGCGCGGCCGATTCTGTTGATCGCCGGCGGTACCGGTTTCGCGCCGATCAAATCCATCGTGCTGAATGCGATCGCGCGAGGGATCAAGCGTCCGATGCATTTCTATTGGGGAACGCGCGCGCGCCGCGATCTCTATATGCATGACTTGGCGCTTGGCTGGCAGCGCGATCATCCGGAGTTTCGTTACACGCCGGTTTTGTCCGAGGCGCCTGGTGCCGACGTCTGGGACGGTCGCACCGGTTGGGTACACGAAGCGGTGTTAGCCGACTATCCTGCTTTGGCGGGCATCGACGTCTACGCGAGTGGGCCGCCGCCGATGATCGAGGCGATTCGCACGCGGTTTCCGCCGCATGGATTGGATGAGGATCGGCTGCATTACGATTCCTTCGAGTTCGCGCACGACGCGCCGTAGAGACGTCTCTTTCGAGACGAGGAGAGAGAGCATGAGATACGTGATCGCTTTGCTGGCAATGGCGACACTCGCCGCTTGCGACGACAAGCCGCCGCAGCGCGCGGTGTCAGGTCCGCAGGTCAAGGCGCTGGACAAAGCGGAGACGGTCGATGATCAAGTACGCGAGGCGGACGAGCGGCGCCCGGACGACGTGCGAAAGATAGATACGGACTGAGGAAGCGACTGCCGAGGGCAATTGAACCGCAGATGAACGCGGGTGAAAGTAAAAAATAAGAAAAGGCAGGTCTTGTGTTTTTTATCCGCGTCTTATTGAGTTTCCGCGGCTCCTAAGGACGCTCTGAATAAGTCCCCAAAACTATTTCTCACCGCAAAGACGCAGAGAGCGCAAAGGGTTTTCTCGATAAAAATCTCATGTTTTTCTTCGCGTCCTTTGCGCCTTTGCGGTGAATGTTCACTTAATCAGAGGT
>JBGPCS010000403.1:0-2875 GCA_041481875.1 Sulfurifustaceae bacterium | reverse complement strand
CCAAAGCCTACATGGATTACACCGTGTGGAATCGCGACGGCTTCGTCGTGATCACCGGGGAGATCGGCTGCGGCAAGACGACGCTCATTCAGAAGCTGCTCTCCGAGCTCGACGACAACGTGTTGGTCGCGAAGATATTCCAAACACAGCTCGACGAGGAGGAATTCCTGCAGGCGGTTCTGGTCGAGTTCGGCCTGAATCCGTTCCACGCAAAGAAGGTCGAACTGATCGATATGCTGAACAGTTTCCTGATCGACCAGTTCCATGCCGGCAAGCAGCTCGTGCTGGTGATCGACGATACCCACAATCTCGGTCCCAAGGTGCTGGAAGAGATTCGCATGCTCTCCGGGCTCGAGACGCACAAGGAAAAAGTGCTGCACGTGATCCTCGTCGGCCAGCCACAGTTGAACGAGATGCTTGAGGCGCCCGAGCTCGAACAGTTGTTGCAACGTGTGCGCTTGCGCTATCACATCCGTTCGTTGTCCGAGCCCGATACTCAGGCTTACGTTCTGCATCGCCTGAAGGTCGCGGGGGTCGCGGAGAAGCTATTGTTCGCCTCGGAGGCGTTTCCGCTGGTATACAAGTACACCGGCGGTCTACCGCGCCTCATCAACACGCTATGCGACACCGCCCTCGTTTGCGCCTACGCGGACAATCAGCAGCTGGTAACGGAAGTCGTGCTGAACGGCGCTATCGAGGAGTTGAATTGGTTGCCGTACGCAAAGCGGGTAAATCGCCAGCGCTCGCGCACGCAACCGGCGACGGACGACGATTACCCGCAGGCGCTGCGCGATCACACACGCGCGCTGGTGGGTGTCGGTCAGCGCATGACGCAGCTCGATGCCTTGGTGCCGGCCTTGAACGCGCTGACCGGCCGGATGGCGAACATCGAGAACCTCCTGCGGCGCGTCGCCGGTGACTTGCCGACCATCGTCGCCGACTCGGCTGAACGCAAAAGCGGCGCGAAGCACAAGTAAGGCGATCCCGCCGACGCCCCAGATCGGGCGGAAACGCCCGATGCGCCGCGCGCGCGCGCCGACGCATCGTGGCGTCGATCGCATTGGATAGAGGGGATGTTCCGTGCCCCGAGCGGAAGAGGCGTATCTAAAAACTTCTCGCATTTTTCCATTCCGCCTCTCGTGTGTTGCAATGGATTGCCCACAAGTAGTAACCCCACCAGTCGAACGCGCCCGCGCGTCAGGTCGAGGTAGATATTGATCAACGCGTGACGACTTTCCGTCACAATGAGCATGAATATCCGGGTGACCGCGCGTCGGGCGCTTGGCTCGCATCGTCGGACGCGTGGAGAAATGGAGCCGCTCATCCTTTTACACTCCCCGCAGATCAGACGGCTCCTTGAATTATCCCAGTCTTGCGTGATCCTCTACTCATGCGCGCGCGGTGCATATCCGTGCACGAGATGTTCGGTCAAATCGCACGAACCATTTAAGGGAAGAATCACGTGACTACAATCGTTCACGCGTCGCGACGGATCTTGGTCAGCGCAGGGTTTAGCTTGCTGGTTTGCACGAGTTTGGTTGGCTGTGGCGGCGGTGTCGGCACGACTCAATCCGGTTCGTCGTCTTCGAATCCCAGTTCTGGTCCTGCATCGGCCCCTGCGCCAACGCTTAGTTTTAACGCGAGCCCGACGGTGGTCGCCGTTAACGGCGGCACGACACTCCAGTGGTCCACTTCCAACGCAACCTCGTGTAACGCGTCCGGCGCATGGAGCGGGTCAAAGGCGTTGTCGGGGTCGCAGTCGATCAATTCGCTGACAAGCTCCGCGACTTATTCCTTGAGCTGTTCGGGCGGCGGCGGAATCGTGACTCGCGCCGTCGGCGTGACCGTTTCCGCGTCGTTCATCGTCGATACGTCGTGGGCGGCGAATTCGGACAATCCCGACGGGTATCTGGTCTACGCAGGACCGGCTTCGAACGATGCGACGACCCTAGTGCGCACGTTGGCCAAGGGCGCCACCGATTGGACTCCGAGCGCGCCGGCGGTGCAGTTGGCATCGAACGACGTGGCCTCGGCGCTCGGCGCCAGTAGTCAGGTTTGCATCGTTATACGAGCCTTCAACGGGGGCGGCGTTTCGCTGCCCTCGCCGGTTACTTGCGCCGCCCTGCCGTGACCGCCACGCGGTAGATACACGGATGCGCCGCCAGCGTTTGGGAGTTCGCGGCTCGGCGACCCTGTTGGTCGCCGTGCTTATCATCGGGTTGGTCGGTTGTGGCGGTGGCGCTCCGGCGTCGTCCGCAGGGCCGCCTCCGCCCGCCGGGCCGGTGCAGAATCCGACCGACAAAGCGCCCCCGTCGATCGCCATCACCGCGCCGGCGACAACCGGCAGCTATACCGCAACGACCAGCACGATCTCTCTCGGCGGGATGGCGTCCGACAACGTCGGTGTCGTGACCGTGACTTGGCGCAACAACTCGACCGGAGCAAACGGAACCGCGAGTGGCACGACCGCGTGGAGTGTTGCGGGTGTGTCGCTCGCCGTCGGCGCGAACGTGATCGTGGCGAGCGCGCGTGACGCCGCCGGTAACGTCGGCACCGCGTCCCTCAACGTGACCTTCAACCCCGCCGGGCCGGCGAGCCTCTCCGGCGGCGTCGATAGCTCTCTGGTTAATCGCAGCGGGGGCAACGCCGTATATCTTTACTCGGGTTCGGTGGTGCCGGACGATCGCGGTGGTCCCGGCGCGCAACCGCTCGCGGTTGCCCCCGTGACGCAGGACAGCGGTGCCTGCACCTTCAGTTATCGGTTCGATTCGCTCGCTGCAGGTACGTACACCGTGGCATTTACCAACCAAGCGGCCGGCGACAATCCGTCGGTCGACGATTCGATCAGCTTCGTGGGAACCGCCACCCTGACCAT
>JBGPCS010000402.1:0-2878 GCA_041481875.1 Sulfurifustaceae bacterium | reverse complement strand
TCCCAGGTTCGAATCCTGGCACCCCAACCATTTCTAATCCTTACGGCATCGACAAAACAACGAGAGCTTATGTCGGCAGATAACATGACGGTGTTCAGCGGGAATGCGAACGCCGCACTCGCGGATTTGGTCGTGCGCCATCTGGGCCTGCCGCTCGGAAAGGCGGTCGTGGGTCGGTTTTCGGACGGCGAGGTGATGGTCGAGATCATGGAGCACGTGCGCGGGAAGGACGTGTTCATCCTGCAACCGACCTGCGGTCCGAGCAACGACAATCTAATGGAGCTGTTGGTGATGATCGACGCGGTGAAACGCTCGTCCGCCCGCCGCATCACCGCCGTCATTCCATACTATGGATACGCGCGCCAGGATCGCCGGCCACGCACGGCCCGCGTCGCGATCACCGCGAAGCTCGTTGCCGATATGATCACGGCCGCGGGGGCGAATCGGGTGCTGACCGTCGATCTGCACGCCGACCAGATTCAGGGATTCTTCAATATACCGACGGATAATATTTACGCATCGCCGATTCTGTTGGGAGACATTTGGCGACACGAGTATGAAGATTTATTGGTGGTATCTCCCGACGTCGGCGGCGTCGTGCGCGCGCGGGCGATGGCGAAGCATCTGGAAGCGGATCTCGCCATCATCGACAAGCGCCGCCCGAAGCCGAACGAAGCGAAGGTGATGAACATCATCGGCGAGGTCGACGGCCGCGTGTGCGCGCTGATGGACGACATCGTCGACACCGCCGGGACGCTGTGCGAGGCGGCCGCGGCGCTGAAGGACAGCGGCGCGCGCAAGGTGCTCGCGTACTGCACGCACCCGGTGTTGTCGGGGACCGCGGTCGAGCGTATCGCGCAGTCGCAGCTCGATGAGCTGGTCGTGACTGACACCATCCCGTTGCGCCCGGATGCCGCCGCTTGCAAGCGCATACGGCAGTTGAGCATCGCGGAGCTGCTCGCCGAATCGATGCGCCGCGTCGCCGAGGACGATTCGATCAGCACGTTGTTCATGGAATAGCTTTTTGCACCCCTTCTTCGTTGGAGGGATTTTAGAAGCGCTTCGTCCTGGTCGCGGGAGGAGTGTTCGTTAACTTTAGGAGACCATCATGGCTGCGAAGTTTGAAATAACCGCCGAGCCGCGTACGGCCAAGGGGACGGGTGCGAGCCGCCGCCTCCGCCGTGCCGGCAAGGTGCCCGGCATCGTTTACGGTGCCGGCAAAGAAGCAATCCCGGTCGCGTTCGACCACAACAGTTTGTTGCGTCAACTGGGCGAGGAAAAGTTTCATACCTCGATCCTTACGCTCGCGCTCGCGGGGAGCAAGGACCAAGCCATCCTGCGCGACTATCACATGCATCCGGTGAAACCGCAGGTGATGCACGTCGATCTGCAGCGGATCAGCGCGACCGAGAAGATCCACATGCGCATTCCATTGCACTTTATCGGTCAGGACGTCGCGCCCGGTGTGAAGCAAGACGGCGGGCTTGTCAGTCACTTGATGGCGGAAGTGGATGTCACCTGTCTGCCGCATCAGTTGCCCGAGTTCATCGAAGTCGACATGTCGCAAGTGCATCTGAACGAATCGGTGCATCTGTCGGATCTAAAGCTGCCCGAAGGCGTCGCGCTCACGCAGATCGCGCACGGCGGTGACGACCTCGCGGTCGCGACCATCACCATCGTGAAGGAAGAAGAGGTCGTTGCGCCGGTCGTGGAAGCGGCGGCGGTGCCCGCAGCGGGCGAAGCGGCGGCGCCGGGAGCGGCGCCCGGAGCGCCTGGGGCAGCGCCGGCGGCGACGCCGGGTGCGGCGCCCGCGGACGCCAAGAAGGCCGATGCGGCGAAGAAACCCGAAGCGGCGAAGAAGCCCGAAGGCAAGAAAGAGGGCAAGTAAGGAGAGGCTTCATGAGGGTGTGGCGTTTGCGAGCCGTGTCGGTGAACTTGGGTCATCTTATTATCCGCGCCCCCTCTCCCCATCCCTCTCCCGCGAGGGGAGAGGGAGAGTCAGTGCGCTGACGCGATCTCTATCGATCGGTGGAACCCGGAATCTCGCTCATCGTCGGCCTGGGCAATCCGGGCGCGGAATACGCGGAAACCCGGCACAATGCCGGGTTCCGTTTTCTGGACGCCGTGATGACGAGAACGCCGGTGCGGCTTCGCGCCGAACCGCGGTTCGGCGGTGACGTCGCGCGCACGAATATCGATGCTCTGGACGTTTGGCTGCTCGCGCCGAACACGTTTATGAATCGCAGCGGCGACGCCGTCGCGCGGTTCGCACAGTACTATAAGGTCGCTCCCGCGCGGATTCTCGTTGCCTACGACGAGCTCGATCTTTCACCCGGCATCGTTCGATTGAAGTTCGGCGGCGGCGACGCGGGACACAACGGTCTGCACGACGTGATCGAGAAACTCGGCACGCCGGCGTTCGCGAGACTTCGCATCGGCATCGGGCGTCCCGAGCATTCCGGGCAAGGCGCGTCATACGTGCTGAAACGCGCGCCCGCAGCGGAGCAGCGGCTCATCGACGACGCGATCGAACGCGCTTGCGCACAGCTTCCCGACATCGTGCGGGGAGAACATCAAAAGGTCATGAACGCCTTACACACCGACAGCTCGAGTTAATCTCAATGGGATTCAAATGCGGAATCGTGGGCCTGCCGAACGTGGGCAAGTCCACGTTGTTCAACGCGCTCACGCGGGCCGGGGTGCCGGCGGAAAATTATCCGTTTTGCACGATCGACCCGCATGTGGGCGTCGTCGAGGTTCCCGACCCGCGCCTCGACAAGCTCGCGGAAATCGCACAGCCGCAAAAAATCGTTCCGACCGTGATCGAGTTCGTCGATATCGCCGGCTTGGTGGCGGGCGCGTCCCAGGGCGAGGGCCT
>JBGPCS010000401.1:0-2895 GCA_041481875.1 Sulfurifustaceae bacterium | reverse complement strand
TCAGAACGAGCAGATCGTCCTCACGACGTACGGCCGTTCGAGCGGATTCTGCGTTGATCCGATCGAAAAGAAGCCACTCAACCATTTTCTCCCCGGCACGCCGATCCTTTCGTTCGGCACTGCTGGTTGCAATCTCGCCTGCAAGTTTTGCCAGAACTGGGATATCAGCAAGTCGCGCGAGTGGGACACGCTCGCCGACAGCGCCACGCCGGAAACGATCGCGCGCGCCGCGAAGCGGCTTGGCTGCCGCAGCGTGGCGTACACCTACAACGATCCCGTCATCTTCATGGAGTATGCGATCGACATCGCGCTCGCCTGCCGGGAGTTAGACGTCCGGTCGGTTGCGGTCACCGCCGGCTACATCTGCGACGAGCCGCGGCGCGAGTTCTACCGGTACATGGACGCCGCCAACGTCGATCTAAAAGGCTTCACGGAAAATTTCTACTGGAAGATTTGCGGCTCGCATCTGCAGCCGGTGCTCGAAACGCTCGAATATCTAAGGCACGAAACGAGCGTCTGGTTCGAAGTGACGACGCTGCTCATTCCCGGCCAGAACGATTCCGAAAAAGAAATCGAGGAAATGACACAATGGGCGATCGAGCACCTCGGCCCCGACGTGCCCTGGCACTTCACGGCGTTTCATCCCGACTGGAAGATGACGGACGTTCCGCCGACGCCGGCTTCGACGCTCACGCGTGCGCGGCGCATCGCGATGAAAAACGGAATGCGCTACGTCTACACCGGCAATGTGCACGATGAAGACGGCGGCTCGACGTATTGCCACCACTGCAACGCGAAGCTGATCGGGCGCGACTGGTACGTGATGACGGCGTGGAATCTCGATAAAGACGGCAAGTGTCTCTCGTGCGGCACGCTGCTACCGGGCGTGTACGAGGAGCGACCGGGCACATGGGGCGCGCGGCGCATGCCCGTGCGGCTTTCAAACGCCGCCGCGTAAAGAGAATCAACGCGACCGATCGAGATCCGCGGCCGCTGCCGGCGGCGCCAGCGCGTGCGCGGCGGATACTTCTCCCGCCGATTTTCCCCAGTAGGCGTCGCGCAGCAAACGCTTGTAGAGCTTGCCGTTCGGATGCCGCGGCAACTCTGGCGTGAACTCGACGACCCGCGGGATTTTCACGTGGCTCAGGTGAGCGCGCGCGAAAGCGAGCAGCTCCTCCGCAAGCTTCGATCCGGCGTCGGTTACATCAACGGGCTGGATAACGGCCACGACTTTTTCTCCCATCTCCTCGTCCGGCGCACCGAACACTGCGACGTCCATCACCTTCGGGTGAGTGACGAGTAGATTTTCGATCTCCTGCGGATAAATGTTGACGCCGCCGGAAATGATCATGAACGCCTTGCGGTCGGTGAGAAACAGATAGCCTTCGGCATCGAGATACCCGACGTCACCGAGCGTCGTCCAGCCGTAGCGGTTTTTCGCGCCCGCGGTTTTCTCCGGCGCGTTGTGGTACTCGAATTCACGCCCGCCGGCGAAGTAAACCGTTCCCTCGGTGAGCGGCGGCAGCGGCTCGCCGTGTTCGTCGCAGATCATGATCTCGCCGACCACCGCCCTGCCGACCGAGCCTTTCTTGCCGAGCCACTCCGTCGGCGAGATCAGCGTCATGCCGTTGCCTTCGGTACCGGCGTAGTACTCGTACAGCACCGGTCCCCACCAATCGAGCATGCGCTCCTTGATCGGGATCGGGCACGGCGCCGCGGCGTGGATGGCGACCTTCAACGACGACACGTCGTACTTCGCGCGCACCTGCGGCGGAAGTTTCAGTAGGCGCACGAAATGCGTCGGCACCCATTGCGCGCAATCGATGCGATGGCGCTCGATCAGCGCCAGCGCCGTTTCCCCATCGAAGCGCTCCATGACGATCACCGTGCCGCCGAGCCGCTGCACCGCCATGCACCAGCGCAGCGGCGCCGCGTGATAGAGCGGCGCGGGCGACAGATAAACGCTGCTCGCGCTGAAGCCATAAAGCGCGCGCGCGATCCCGACGAGCAAGGTCGGCGCGTCGATCGGTTCAAGCGGCAACGGCGTCTTGACGCCTTTCGGCCGACCGGTCGTGCCCGAGGAATAAAGCATGTCGATGCCGCTGCTCTCGTCGGCGACCGGCGTATCCGGCATCGCGCGGCTCGCGGCCTCCCACGCTTCATAAGACGCACGCGCGCCGCCGACGATGTAGCGCCGCCGCCGGCGCAAGAGCGAGGCGACATCATCGGCAACGGCACCCATGCCGATGGACGTTATGAATAGCTTCGCGTCGCAGTCATTGACGACGTACTCGACCTCGGCCGCGTTCGCCTTCGAGGAAATACAGACGACATAAAGTCCGGCGCGCTGCGTGGCCCAAACGATTTCGAAGTAGCGTGGATGATTCTCCAGCCACAGCGCCACCACGTCGCCGCGGCGCAATCCGAGCGACCGAAATAAATGCGCGCCCTGATTGGACCGCGCGTCGAGCTGGCGATAGGTAACGACCTCGTTCGAGCCGGCCATAATGTAAGCCGGCTTGTCGGGCGTTGTGCGGGCGTGGATGAAGGGATGCATGGATGTCACCGTGTTCGACAGACGACGAGGCGGCGCATTTTATCGACGTGGTTCACTGACGGATTGATAAATCACCTCCAATAGTGTCTATTGATGGGCTCCTTGGCAAGCACGTCGCGCGAGGTTCGTGCGTCGTCGGAATAGCCGGAGAGGTCGCATGACACCATCGCGAGGCACATCATGGCACAGGCATATATAGTTGCGGCGGCGCGTACCGCCGGGGGCCGCAAAGGCGGACGCCTATCGAGCTGGCACCCGGCCGATCTCGCCGGGCGCATGCTCGACGTGTTGATCGAGCGCGCGCACGCCGATCCGGACCTGATCGACGACGTCATTAT
>JBGPCS010000400.1:0-2912 GCA_041481875.1 Sulfurifustaceae bacterium | reverse complement strand
GTTTTCGACGAAGATGGAGGATGGATAAAACGCCGTCAGCGTTCGCGATCGGTGCGCGCGCAGGAAACGACAACAATCGTAGAACGCCCGGGCGTATATCTGCACGAATTCGTCGAACACGTCGCCGGCGAACAGTTCCTGCTTTTGCCGGGCGATCACGGTCGTGGCAAAGTAGTACAAGTGCGTCACGTCGACGTCGAGCGTCATCAGTTGGTCGGCGGCGTCGCGACGGGCATCATAGGGCAGCGAGCGGCATGCGTTGCGGCCGAGGTGGCCGTTGATTTCCTCGGCAAGTCGTTCCGCGTCGGCTCGACCGGTCGCGTAGGTGACGACGACTGTGCCGCCGCCCGCGGCGACGAGCTTCGCGGTCAGCGCGCCCAAGCCGCGCGATCCGCCGATGACGAGCGCGGTCGCGCCGGCGAATTCCGTTGGCGCGACGATGCGCGCGATGTCGCTTAGCGCCGCCTGCGCGATCGGCGGCCAGCGCAAGAACGCCTGCACCGATCCATCGATGCCCGCGCCCGAAACGCTCATTTGAACCATGCGAAAGCGTTCATCCGCGCGGCTGACGCGGTAACCGATCCGATCTCGGTCATCGGAGCGGTCGGTGCATTCGATTGCAAACGCCGCGAACAGCGAATGCAGGCCCGGACAAATCATCCCCACCAGGCTAGACAACATCGCAATGGCCGCGAGCCGCGGGGCGCCGATCGCCGACGCCGCGCAAGGAAATTTCCGCGCGATCGATTCGATGGAATCCGTCATGTCGATGGAACCGGACAGCTCCGCCAGTTCCTCGACGCGCGTGTACACGGCCGGCGCGCCGGTCGCGGCCCGGGTCGAGGCATCACTTGGAAACGCGACGTCGTCGATTTTTTTGGGCGCCCCGAATGTCAGGATCAGCGTGGTCGTCGTGAGCGCGCCGACCACAAGCTCCGCTTTGATGGAATGTTCGCCGCGCGGTTCGATCCTTAGATCCACCCGAGCGCCGAGATAGATATATTTCGTGAATTGAACCTTCAACGACGCGATCGTCGACGGGACGGCGCGCAACTCAATCAGCTTGTCGAGCGCCCACAGAACCGCGTGCACGCCATGCACGACGACCGCACCCGCTTGCGTGCGGCGCGCGGCCGCCGGGTCCACGTGAATCGGATTGTAATCGCCCGAGAGACCGGCGAACGACGCTTGGTCGTCCTCGTTGAACGCGCGGGACGCGAGCGTGACGCCGGGCATGCGTTAGCGGGACAGAGTACGAATCTGGGAAACGATCTCGCCGATGTTGGCGAACGCTTCGATGTCGGCCACCTTGAACTTCACGCCCAATTCGATTTCGATCGCGACGATGAAGTTGACATAGTTCAACGAGTCCCAGTTCGGAACATCCTCGCGCCGCGTTTCCATCGTGAGCACGATGGCGTCGTCCGCCAATAGATCCCGCAGAACGCGGGTGCAAACCTTCAGGATTTCCTCGCCGGTCATTTCGTCTCCTGCGCTCGATCGATGTGGGTGTGGCGGACGGCATACTCGGTCAAGTTCAAGCGCCATCGTACCGCACCGTCGGGGGGCGGTGGGTGATCGGCGCGCGTGAAGCCGAGCGCCGAATACAAATCGCTGATGACGGCGTTTTTCTTCGTCGGGATGTAATCGGCGCGAAACGCGCGCACGCCGCGACGCCGCGCGGTTTCGACGGCGACATTCATTGCCGCGTGCTCGAGCTGGCGGCCGAACACACGGCAGCTCATGACCCAGGTGTCGATCTCGAGCGCGTCCGGTTGCTCCGGCACGCGCCGCAGGATCATCGCGGCTACGAGGCCGTTATCGCCGAACCGATCGAGCAAGCGAAACTGGAGCGTGACGTTTTCGGCGGCGGCGGCAAACGCGGCGACTTCATCCTCGGTGTAGCGGCGGGTGGTCGGGTTGAATTGGTTGGTCTTGTTGATTAACTGCGTGACGCGTGCCAAGTCGACGGGGGCGAAAGGTCCGCACGCGACCGACATCTTCAGACCGCGCAGGAAATCGTCCATGCTCTCCGCGGACCCGAGCAGGATCTGACGTTCGGTGTTCGCCGCATATTGCGCCGCGCGCTGGCGGTCATCGGCGGTAAAGCCGATCGCCTCGAAGTAGCCGGCGTCGGCGACGCAACGCACGTAGTGGGCGGCGTCGTCGGGCAACTCGGGCACCGCGACCATCGGTAGCGCTTCGCGGATGCGCGCGCGTTCCGCCGGGTTGTCGTCGACGAACACGAGGCCGTCGATGCCGATGTTCAATTGATCGGCGATGGATTTGAGGTTCTCCACCTTGTCGTCCCAGTTGGCGACGAAGGCGGCAAAATCCGCGCGCTTGAGGACCATCTCGGGGTGTTCGTCAAACGCCGCCGCCGCAATCGCCGGATCGTTTTTCGAGCAAACCGCGAGCACGATACCGCGTTCCTTCAGCTGTTTCGCGTAACGCTGCAACGCGAGATGCGCCTCGCCGGCGGCGCTGCCTTCACCGAGCACGATGCCCTCGATGCCGTCGTCGCCGACGACGCCCGACCAGAGCGTGTTGTCGAGATCGAGCACCAGACATTTTTTCGACAGCCCGCGCTGCGCCGCGACGATGCGCGCGACCAGATCGCCGTACAACGGGGCGGCGGGCGGCGCGATTTCGAATTTGGCTTGCAGCCAGCGCGCCGTATCGAACCACGCGTCGATGCCGTCGCGCGCGGCGGCGCGTGCGATATCGAGCAGCAATGCACCGTCCGCGCGCGCGGCGTCCGCGAGCGCATCGTTCAACCGCGCGATGACGCGCGCCGGCGCGCCCGGTACCAGGCGATCAAACCCGCCGAACAGCGTTTCGGTCGTGTCGAGCAAGGTTTGTTGTATCACGCTCGCCTTGAATGTTTCGCGCGTTTTGCGCCAGAGCGCGCG
>JBGPCS010000399.1:0-2930 GCA_041481875.1 Sulfurifustaceae bacterium | reverse complement strand
CTCATCCCCATCCCTTCTCCCGGAGGGAGAAGGAGGCAAGCCGAGGCGCGCTTGCCGCGCGCACTTTCTATGAAAGGCGCCACTGGAGCTTCATGTGATGCAACACCGTACTCGCGATCTCCTCGACCGACATGTCGGTGGCCTGAAGGTAGGGGACGTTTTCGCCACGGAACAATGCCTCCGCCTGCGCGGTCTCGTACTGGCAGCGCCTGAGGGTCGCGTAAGTACCTTCGGCCTTGCGCTCGCGCCGGATGTGGTGCAGGCGCTGCGGATCGCACGATAGACCGAAGAGGCGCGCGCGATGCGGGACGAGTCCCGGCGGCAAACGCGGTTCATCGAGCTCCTCTTCCGTGATCGGGTAGTTGGCCGCGTGAATGCCGAAGGTCAAGGCTAGATAAAGACAAGTCGGCGTCTTCCCGGTACGCGACACGCCAATGAGAATCACGTCCGCGCGCTCATAGTCCCGGGTGTGCAGACCGTCGTCGGTCAGGAGCGCGAAATTCACGGCGTCCATGCGCACCGTGTACTTCGATTGGTCGACGATCTCGCGCGCGCGCCCGATCGTGTGCGTGGATTTTTGTTCAAGCGTGACTTCCAGCGGCGAAATGAACGTATCCATCAGATCGAAGAAAACGCCCTCGGCGGCGGCCACCGTCTGGCGCATTTCCGCGTCGATTAGCGTGCTGAAGACGATCGGGCGAGTATTCATGTCGCGTGCCATCTGACAAATCTCCGCGGCCACGGCCCGCGCCTTCTCCAGCGTATCGACGAAGCGGCGTGTGTGCTTCTTGAACTTGATACCGTTGAACTGGGTGAGCAGGCTCAGACCGAGCGTCTCGGCGGTAACGCCGGTGCGATCGGATACAAAAAAAACGTCGCGTTCCATCGCCATATTCTGCCAGAATCGCGGGAGCACTACTTGAAACCACAGATGAACACAGATAGACACGGATGAAATATTCCAACCCAGCGGCGCCCGGTTTTGATTTCGCGGCTCTGGTGGGCTCTTATTCGCTCATCTGTGTTCATCCGCGTTCATCTGTGGTTGCAAGAATCTTATGCGCGTTTGTCGCCAAGCGCGGAGCGCAAATGAATGAATGAGTGGGTCGTGCCGTTGGAGTCCTTGAGCATGGCGGATGTCGCCCGCGTCGGCGGCAAGAACGCTTCGCTCGGCGAGATGATCCGCCACCTGGCCGAGGCCGGTGTCCGCGTGCCCGGCGGTTTCGCCACGACCGCGGCGGCATTTCGCGCGTTTCTCGACGAAGCCGAGCTTACCGACCGGATTCGCCGGCGGCTCGATGCACTCAACATCGATGACGTCGCCGCGCTCGCCGCGGCGGGTCGCGAAATCCGCGATTGGATCGGGGCTGCTCCGCTGCCGCAATCGTTGCAACAGGCGGTCGGCAACGCATTTCACAAGCTCGAACGCGAATCGGGCGGCGAGCTTGCCGTCGCCGTGCGCTCCTCCGCGACAGCGGAAGATTTACCCGAGGCTTCTTTTGCCGGCCAGCAAGAGACTTACCTCAACGTGCGCGGGCTTGGGGCGGTGTTGGAAGCGGTCAAGCGCGTATACGTCTCGCTCTTCAACGACCGTGCGATCAGCTACCGCGCGCATCTGGGCTTCGACCACCACGGCGTCGCGCTGTCGGCCGGCATTCAGCGCATGGTGCGCAGCGATCGCGGCACGAGCGGAGTGATCTTCACGCTCGATACCGAATCCGGTTTTCGCGACGTCGTGTTCATCACCGCTGCCTATGGGCTGGGAGAAACTGTCGTGCAAGGCAGCGTCAATCCGGATGAATTCTATGTCCATAAGCCGACGCTGCGCGCCGGCCGACCCGCGATTATCAAGCGCACGCGCGGCGAGAAGGCCATCAAGATGATTCACGCAACGGACACCGCGGCGGGCGACGCGACACAAACCGTCGCGGTACCACGCGCGGAGCAGCTGCAATTTTGTCTCAGCGACGCCGACGTCGAGGAGCTGGCGCGCCACGCGCTCGTGATCGAGCGGCACTACGGCCGGGCGATGGACATCGAGTGGGGCAAGGACGGCGTGGACGGTAAACTTTACATCCTGCAAGCGCGCCCGGAAACGGTACGCAGTCGCGCGCGCCACGACATGTTGCAGCGCTTTCGCCTTAAGCAGCGGGGCGAGGTTCTAACCACGGGTCGTTCCATCGGTGCGCGCATCGGCGCTGGACCGGCGCGCGTGATTCAAAACGCCGCCGAGCTGGGCAGTGTACGGCCCGGCGAAGTCATCGTGACCGATATGACCGACCCCGATTGGGAGCCGGTAATGAAGCGCGCCGCCGCGATCGTCACCAACCGCGGCGGGCGCACCTGCCACGCGGCGATCGTGGCGCGCGAGCTCGGCATTCCGGCAGTCGTCGGCTGCGGCAACGCGACACAATCGATCCCGGCGGGCCAACCGGTCACGGTCTCGTGCGCCGAAGGCGAGACCGGCTTCGCCTACAAAGGCTTGCTCGACTTCGAGATCCGCGACATCAATCTCGGGAAAATGCCTCCGATCCCAGTCAAGATCATGATGAACGTCGGCAACCCGGAGCGCGCCTTCGACTTCCAATGGCTGCCGAACGCCGGGGTCGGACTGGCGCGCCTCGAATTCATTATCAACCGGATGATCGGCATCCACCCCAAAGCGTTGCTCGAATACGAGCGGCAACCGGACGACGTCAGGCGCGCCATGGACGAGCGCATCGCCGGCTATGCCGACCCGGTGCGCTTTTACGTCGAGAAGCTCACCGAAGGCGTCGCCACGCTCGCCGCTGCGTTCAGTCCGAAGCCCGTCATCGTGCGGCTTTCGGATTTCAAATCGAACGAGTACGCCAACCTGATCGGCGGAAGCCGCTACGAGCCGCACGAAGAGAATCCCATGCTCGGATTCCGCGGGGCATCGCGCTACATTG
>JBGPCS010000398.1:0-2952 GCA_041481875.1 Sulfurifustaceae bacterium | reverse complement strand
CAGCAATCGATCTGATCCGCGACCGCGCGCGCGACGTCGGTGATCGCCTTGTCGATCAACATGCCGAATATCGCGTGCGTGCGTCCGGCGACGCGATGTTGCCGCAGACTCGCAGCGAAGGCTTCCGCGGCCTGCGCGTTATGCGCGACGTCGAGGATCGTCGGCGGCGTTCCGGGTAGCAGTTGGAACCGACCCGGTAACACGGCCGCCAACAAACCCTGGCGAATGGACGATTGCGTTAGTGGGAAGCGATCCGCCAGGGTTTCGAGCGCGGTCAAGGCACAAGCGGCGTTGCGCACTTGATGGTCGCCGCGCAACGCCGGAAACGGCAGACCTGAGCGCGTGCGGCTACCGAATTGAAATGACCAACCGCTGTCCGCGGACGTGGCCGTGAAATCGCGGCCATATAAATGGAATGACGCGCCGATGCGAGCCGCCATCGCTGTCAAGCTCGCCGGCGGGTCGGGGTCGCCGCAAATCGCCGGCCGAGCGGCGCGGAAGATTCCCGCCTTCTCCGCTCCGATACTCTCGCGGTCGGGGCCGAGCCAATTCGTGTGGTCGATACCGATCGACGTCACGATGGCCGCGTCCGGATCGAGGACATTCACCGCGTCCAGGCGTCCACCCATTCCAACTTCGAGCACCGCGACGTCGACCGCTTGCGCGCGAAAAATATCAAGCGCCGCAAGCGTGCCGTATTCGAAGTACGTGAGCGAAACCGTTCCGCGCCGCGCTTCGATGCGCTCGAACGCCGCGCGCAGCTCCTCATCGGTCGCCATGCGTCCGTCGATGCGCACGCGCTCGTTGTAGCGCACCAAATGCGGCGAGGTATAGGCGCCCACGCGGAATCCGGCCGCGCGCAGGATCGCGTCGCACATCGCCACCGTCGAGCCTTTGCCGTTGGTACCGCCGACCGTTATAACCGCGAATGGCGGGCGGTGCTGCTCGCCGCGATCGAGCACCGCTTGAACGCGCTCCAGGCCGAGGTCAATGGCGCGCGGATGGAGGGTCTCGATGTAGCCGAGCCACTGCGAAAGCGTGCGCGCGGTCAGAGCGGGATTAGAAATAGGAAGCGTTCGAGCCGCTCGCGCCGGCGGCGGATTCGGATTTGCGCGTGAGCATTTCGAGCATGGCGCCGATCCGATCGCGCAACTCCCGGCGCTCGAGGATCATGTCGATCGCGCCGTGCGCCAGCAGAAATTCCGAACGCTGAAAACCGTCGGGAAGCTTCTCGCGCACCGTCTGCGCGATGACGCGCGCGCCGGTAAAGCCGACGAGCGCCTTCGGCTCGCCGATGATGACGTCGGCCACCATCGCGAGGCTCGCGGCGACGCCGCCGGTGGTCGGATCGGTGAGCACGGAGATGTAAGGGATGCCGTGCTCGCCCAGCCGCGCGAGCGCCGCGGCGGTTTTCGACATCTGCAGCAGCGACATCAAACCTTCTTGCATGCGCGCCCCGCCGCTCGAGCTGAAACACACGAGCGGGATGTGTCGTTCGAGACAGACATTCACGCCGCGCACGAAACGCTCGCCGACGACCGAACCCATCGAACCGCCGATGAAATTGAACTCGAACGCGCACGCGACGATCGGCATCTCCTTGAGCGCGCCGTGCATGACGACGATCGCGTCGCGCTCGCCGGTTTTCTTCTGCGCCTCGATCAGGCGTTCCTTATAGCGTTTCAAGTCGCGGAACTTGAGCACGTCGACCGGCGCGAGCGTCGCGCCGATTTCCTCGCGCGGACTGGGATCGAGAAACAGATCGAGCCGCCGGCGCGCGGTCAGGCGCATGTGATGATTGCACTTGGGGCAGACGCTCTGATTGTTTTCGATTTCGGCGGAGTAAAGCACCGCGCCGCAGCCGGGGCACTTGCTCCACACACCTTCCGGAACCGCCTTGCGATTCGTCCCTTGGCTCTTGATCTTCGGCGGGATGAGTTTATCGAACCAGCTCATGGGACGGCTTCCGTTTCGAGTGCTTTGTCCATCGCGCCGCGCAGACTCGCCACGAACGGCGGCACCTCGGCGAGTAGCCGTTCCGGATGCGCGGCGTTTTGTTCCATGCGGCTCACGATCGCGCTGCCGACGACGACCGCATCAGCGATCGACGCGACCTCCGCCGCCGCTTCCGGGGTGCGGATGCCGAAGCCGACGGCGATAGGCAGATCCGTCTGCCGGCGTATGTCCTTTACCTTTCTGCTCACTTCGCTCAGATCGAGATGACTCGCTCCAGTCACGCCGCGCAAAGATACATAATAAACAAATCCGGCGGAGCACCGCGTGACGGCCCGCACGCGCTCCGGTCCGCTGGTCGGCGCCAGCAAAAAGATCGGGTCGATACCCCGCTCCTTCAGCGCCGTTAGCATACCATCCGCCTCCTCCGGGGGAAGATCAACCGTTATGACCCCGTCTACACCAGCGGCGGCGGCGCTGTTCGCGAACGCGGCGTAGCCCATGATTTCGATCAGATTGAGGTAGCCCATGAGTACGATCGGCGTCTTCGAATCCTTGGTTCGGAACTCCTTGACCATATCGAGGATCCGCATGAGCGTCGTATCGAGCATGAGTGAGCGCACCGCGGCACGCTGGATCACGGGACCGTCGGTCATAGGGTCGGAGAACGGCACGCCGAGCTCGATCACGCTCGCCCCCGCATTCACCAACGAGTGCATCAGCGGGACCGTGACCCAGGGCGCGGGATCGCCCGCCATAATATAAGTAACAAGCGCCGCGCGGCGCTGCTTCTTGAAGAGCGCGAACTGCGGCGCGAGACGCGACATCAGAATTTGATTCCTTGAAGTTGCGCGACCGTGTGGATGTCTTTATCACCACGGCCGGAGAGACCGATGACGATACATTTCTTCTTGCCGAGCTCGCGTGCCAAGCCCTTCGCGTAAGCGACGGCATGGCTCGATTCAAGCGCCGGCATGATGCCTTCGGTGCGCGTCAGCT
>JBGPCS010000397.1:0-2956 GCA_041481875.1 Sulfurifustaceae bacterium | reverse complement strand
TGTACGCAAACGACTCCCAGTAACTGAGGCCCGCGGACCTTGCGAAACCGTGATACATCGAGCCCTGATATGGGTGACCCAGCTGGTTGGTCTTGAACGGGTCGCTGTCGACGACCCAGCTGTGGTGCAGATTGTGTCTGATCGTCGACAGGTTACTCTCGTAATCGGCGCCGTTTCCGGAGTGTCTGTTGATCTGGTTTAACAGCACCTCGAAGCCGACGATTTCAAGCGCGGGAATAAGATAGCTCTTGCGCGCATCGATGTCGGAGGAGAAATCAGGCTTCTGATTCTCCGAGGGGCGCATGGCCGAATCGTTGGCCAGTGCTGCCCACGACGCCGGCAGATCGGCTATGCCCGGCTGATCGGCGAGCGCGGAAGATGCCGCTGAGAGGCACGGCGATAAAACAGCGCTGAAAAGCGCGATCGATAACCGCACGCGACGCGGCGCACGGCAATTCGTGGCCCTCCTGGAATTCATCGTCGCAGCGTACCTCCGCGCAAGACTGTTGCATAGTGCTGGCGCTGATGTACTGTTGCGTACAAGATACGAACTTCATGGCCTTCGCCGTGTGCGCCAAATGCCGCGCGCCGCTGGACGCGGCAGCATGTCTGCACTGTGGCCTTGTTTTCGGATTTCAAGCACCGAACGCGCTAACATCTGCATTCCCGAACTGTTTCTTATCGATGCCATGATTACGGCGTTGCTGTTCCGCGACGATGCTTACTTGAAGACAGCGAGCGCGCGTGTCCTTGCGGTGCATGAACTCGGTATCGAGCTCGACCGCACGATCTTCTATCCATTGGGCGGCGGTCAGTCGGGTGACACGGGTGCGCTGCTGCGCGCCAACGGCGAGCGTATTCCGATCTTGGATACGCGCAAGGGCGATACGATCGACAGCGTGCGTCATCTCCCGGCGCCAGGTATGCCGCAGCCCGAGATCGGGGAGACGCTCACACTCGAGATCGATTGGGAACGCCGCTACTCTCTGATGCGCCTGCATACCGCGCTGCACGTAATGTCTTGCGTGGTCGTGGCGCCTGTCTCAGGCGGTAACATTTCTCCCGACAAGGGCCGTCTCGATTTCGATATCGATATGAGCTTGCTCGATGCGAAGAGGATCGAGCATGAAACCAACGCCCTGATCGCTCGCGGCGTTGAAACGGAGACTGTGTGGATCAGCGACGAGGAGCTCGACGCCCGGCCGGAGTTGGTCAAGACCATGAGCGTGCAGCCGCCGCGCGGCGCGGGGCGAGTGCGACTGCTGAAGATTCCGGGTATCGACTTGCAACCTTGCGGCGGCACCCACGTTAAGAACATCGCCGAGATCGGCGGCATCCGTGTGCTCAAGATTCGAAGCGAGGGTAAACGCAACAAGCGCGTGGAGATAGCGCTTGTCGGAACCTAGAATTCGAATGAGATCACTTGATGCCCAGCCGCTCCATGCGATAGCGCATCGCTGAACGTCTTCAATTGTGCCAAGGCGTTGCGGCCTAGCCGTTACAGCGATGTGACAGCGCGCGCTGCGGCGCTACAATTGCGCCGTGCGCGACGACTTCATACGCGCGGTAAGGACCGCCGCAATCGCTGGCGGCATGAATCGCGAAGCCGCGGCCCAGCTCGAGCGCAACCTTCGCGAGGAATACGGTAGACAGCGACGCTACATCGCCCGAAACGCGCCGGCCAACCACTCAGATCAACGCCAGCGCGTTTCTACCGCGTACGGCGAGGGTGTGGGACCTCTGCAGGTCGCGCTCTGCGCGCGGCGCTAGCGCACCAGCGACACTACCGTTGCAACGAGAAGCGCAATCGAAACTGCGGGCACCAAGGCAGTCGTCCACAGCAACTTGTGGGTTAGCAGGATCAGGCGCTCCTGTGCGAGGATGTTCTTCTCCGCTGTCTCGCTTGCTTGGCGGCTCAGCTCGATCTCCTGCTAATGCCAGCGCCCGCCACGGATTAGCGCTCGGATCATCCCGTCAAACAACGCGACCACGGCATAGGCATCCCTGGCGTGCTGATGGAATCTCGCGCGCATCGTGATCAACGCGGCGATGCTCGCCGCGTTCTCTTCTGGCGGTATCGCTGCGTCGGGTGATTGTAGTGGAAAGTCAACGCAAGCACGGCGATTCAGTTCCCAGTCGCAAGCGTGCCCAATCCACGCCAACAGGCCCGGTACGATCTGCGAGACATTGTTTGTCGAGTCGATCAGCGCGAACAGTTCACCGTCGTTGAGTTCGGCAAGTGCAGCGACAACGGGCATCAGATCAGCGGCGGTATCGCTGCTCCGGGGCATTGGGACCGGCGCCGCCTCCGGCAAAGCGCTTCGTCGGCCCCTTGCACGCGGATAGGACACACCGTTTGCAGTTCCGCGAGGCGCTCTGGTGCGATTGGTTTTCACTATTGCCTATGGCCGACCGAAAGTCCCTGCAATGAGATCCTCAACGAACCCAGCAATCCATGATCGACCCGGCCCGCCGAGATAGCTTGCGCAACGTCCATTTTTTACGTTCTCAACGGTCACCGTGAAAGTCGCCGCCGGCGAATGGCGGGGCAAAAGCTTGCCAGGGACCCGACGGATTACGAGTACAAAATCGGAGAGAGAAAACCCGTAGCGCACAACTTCTCTTGCAAACGCGAGGTCGTCGCCATGGGCAATCAAATGGTGGGTCCGCATCGCCACGATGTATCGTGAGCAACCTTCGAGCCATCGGCATTTTTTCGTTATTTCCCGATCAGTTACCAAATTGCGCTGGGCAACCTCACCCAGCGCATGTAAGGAACACCGTCGGTGGTCACTTTGTAGCGTTCACCCCGTCGGCCAAAGAAAAACCCCGCCGAAGCGGGGCTTGTGCACCCGTGTTGCTCTGCGCGGCTCGATCGTCACGACCGCGCGTGATCGCCGCGGCGCCACGCTGAGCAGCGTCGGCGGGCTAGGCAGATGTCACCCCGCGCGATTTT
>JBGPCS010000396.1:0-2963 GCA_041481875.1 Sulfurifustaceae bacterium | reverse complement strand
GCGCCAGTTATCCCCGTTGTCATCGACGAATTGGCCTAAGGAGTTGTAGGTGCGAAGGAGGGCGAGATCGACACCCACCGTCGCGAGATATTCATCGCGTGCTTGGATTACTAGATTGCCGGTGGCGCTGTTGAGGTAGACCGCGTCGCTTTGAGCATTGCGACCCACACTCGGGTTGCCGCGGGGGGTGAGGGGGTTATTGGTTAAACCGAGATCAGAGCTAGTAATAATAGCGGTCACAGAAAAACTCTCCTTACGCTCATGTCGGAGCATTTCCAGCTTGGAAATACTCTTTCCGGTCCAATGATGGGCGCGCTTCCTGGCGCCGCGGGGAACGACGTTATGGTTTTGTCCTTGATTGCATAGTTATCCGGCGAGACCGAAAAGAGTTTAGGGGGTAACACGAAAATACCGATCAGCGGGTGTGGTGGCGGGTTTGCGTATCGTCAAAAGTGACTATGTTGATTGCTATCGGGGGCGAGGGGGTTCTGCGGTGCAGCCTGAATGCTCGAACTTACGTCGCAATAGCTTAAAAAAAGACGCCCTGCGGAGCAGGGCGTCGTGGCATCAATTAATTAAAAGATCGTTTGATGGCTAGTTCAGTAGATTCCAGAACGCGCACTTATGGGCAGTCGCAAAGCCAGTCTCCGTGCTCGGTGTCGGCGGAGCCAGCGATTGCAGCTCATCAGTGGCTGGATCGTAGGCTGGCCAGGCCGGTGTGTGGCGCGAGTTCGGATCGCCGGTTTTCGCGAAATGCGTCCAGTAGCGCACCATGTTGCGCGACAAGCTCTGCTGATCGTTATCGAACGTCGCGGGAAAGTTCGCGCGCAAATGGAAGAGGTACTGAATCTCGGATGCGTGCGCCGCCCGGTACGGGAAACTCACCGGCGGCAAGAATAATTCCGGTGCGTTTTCGTCGTTGAATTCGTATCCGAACACCGGTACGAACTTGGCCAGACGCCGGATAGAGACGCGCGAGTTGCAATCGAATACCACGTCCGTGCCGAGCGCGGTCAGCGCGAGGCTTGGGCTTGCAAAATTCGCGAGCGGGTATTGAGCAATGATTGCATCACGCACCGGCCCGACAGCGCCGGTGAGGCCCGTGACGGCGGCCGGATATCCGGCCGCCGTCAGCGGCGATCCTCTGGCGATTTCGCCGAGCGCGACGAAGAGGCTCCACTCGTCGTGATTCGATCCTTCCATCACCGGCACGTGGTTGAACAGGCCACTCGTCAACGCCGCACCGATCGATTGTGTCAGCACTTTATTGTCGACGTTGGGTGCCGCGATCTGGCCGGCGGCGGCATCGGCGAGCAACGTTGCGACCGGTAGCACGCGTAGGCACGCGGCGACGTCGGCCGCGGTATTGCATGCCGCGCGCGTCGCGAAGCCGCTACCGCGCGTATTGGCCGTGGTGTGTGACGCCGTGTTCAACTGATACGCACCGCTCTCGATGATCGCACGTTGGAATATTCCGGCCGCGAGCGGGGAGGCGATCTGCGTGTGCACGCTCAATCCGCCGGCCGACTCGCCGAAGATCGTGATGTTATCCGGATCGCCGCCGAAACGTTTGATATTGCGCTTCACCCATTGAATCGCGGCCTGCTGATCGAGGAAGCCGTAGTTGCCGGACGCTCCGCCTTGTTCGGCGTCCAACGCCGGATGCGCGAGATATCCCAAGATGCCGAGACGATAGTTGATCGTGACGACGATGACGCCGCGCTTCACGAGGTCGGTCGGATCGTAGTCGTCGCTTTCGCCCGATACCAACGCGCCGCCGTGAATCCATAACATCACCGCGCGTCCGTCGTCCCGATCTCCGTCGTGATCGTTGTCTCGATCGCGATCTCGGTGTTCATGGCGATCGCGGTCGAAGAAGCGTTCAAAGAAACCGTGATCGTCGCTCGGCGTGTACACGTTGAGGAACAAACAATCCTCGGTCGTGCTGGCGAGCCCGAACGGCCCACCGGTCTGCGGACAATGATTGGCGAACTTAGTCGCGTCGCGCACATTGCGCCAGCGCGTCGTGGGTTGCGGTGCTGTCCACCGGGCATTTCCGGCGGGCGACGCCGCGTACGGAATGCCGAGGAACTTATTCATGTCGCGGGTTTCGACACCCTTGATCCAGCCCTTGTCGGTCAAGACGAAGAGCGCCTCATCGCGCTCGCGCTCGAAGATCGTGGCGTTGGCGGCCAGGCTCGGGAGCGTTGCGCATACGGCTACCAAGCCGATCGCGACCCTGCGAGCGAAACGAAATGACATCATCTTTGGGATATTCACTGTTCGGTTCCTCCGGTGTGGTATTTTGTTGCGTACTCCCTATTCTTATGGTCCTGCCCTCTTCCCTTGCTGCGTTTCTCGTCGTTTTATTTCATGTTTACCGCCCCGGTGTTTCCGCGCGGCACCGTTCCGAACGTGAACTAGTGGCGGTGAAGCGCGAAACGTCCTCGGGTGCGTGCGATCATCGTACGGAAGCGCCTACCGGCGTACAACGCTTCGCGCCTTGTTGCGGACCGGCGGTCGCAAACATTGCCGTTCGGACGGCGTTCGAATCATAAGCGCCTACCTTTGTCGTAACAAAACCGATGCGGGCAGAATGTGTTGGGGACATACTTTCGACCTATCACCCCTAATTTATTACCCTCTCCCTCCGGGAGAGGGGTTGGGGTGAGGGAAACAGCGCGAATTCCGGCAAATTCTTACTTCACGCGGACCCTCCTCCGGGAGAGGGAGTTATTCTTAAAACGTGTATTCGCGGGTTCGCTATCTCGTCTCGCAGCGAGAAATGAAATCAACTTTAGATAGAGATTCTGCCTAGTGGAAGCTCTGAACAAGTCGCCCCCGCGAAAGCGGGGGTCCAGGAAACACGTTTAATACCTGGATTCCCGCCTTCCGCGGGAATGACAAATTGGGACTTGATCAGAGGTTCCCTAGCGGAAGAACACTCGCCCCGGCGGTCATCG
>JBGPCS010000395.1:0-2963 GCA_041481875.1 Sulfurifustaceae bacterium | reverse complement strand
GCTCTACGGCCGGCGCGCGGATGAGCGCAACGGCATTTACGGCTTGCTCAAGCAGGCGGTCGAGAAAAAGACGATCTACTACGAGGGCAGCGGCGAGGCGCTGCGGGAATATATACACGTCACCGACGCGGCAAAGTTGAGCGTACAAATTCTCGCCGAGGAATATATCAACCGTCACATGGTCCTTACCGGCCACGAACGGCTGCAGGTTCAAAACGTCATGCGGATGATCGCGGAGATGATCCCGGGCGGCGCGCAGCTGCAATTCGGCGACTCTCACATCCGCGGGCATTATGTGATGACGCCGTACGCGTTTCACCCGAAGGTCGGGCACAAGCTCGTGTCCAACGACTATGTGGACCTGGGGCAGGGATTGCTCGATTGCTTGGCGGAGATCCACGAAAAGTCCCACCAGCGGGAACATCGGGAGACCGACGGCGACTGGCTGATCCCCGATGACAGTTCCAAGGGTTAAGTCAGTCAGGACCGAGGCGCTAATATTCGACTTCGACGGAGTACTGGTTGAATCTGTCGACGTCAAAACCCGCGCCTTCGCGGCGTTGTATGCGGAATACGGCTCGTCGGTGGTGTCACAAGTAGTCGCGTACCATCTGGCGCACGGTGGCATATCTCGCCACGAGAAATTCCGATATTTTCACCGGACCTTTCTCGATCGGCCGCTGGACCCGGCGGAAGAAAAACAGCTCGCCGAGCGTTTCGCCGAACTGGTGGAAGACGCGGTGGTGAAGGCCCCTTGGGTTGCCGGGGCGGTCGACATTCTGGAACATAACGTGTCGACGTTGCCGATGTTCGTCGCTTCCGGTACGCCCGAGGAGGAGCTAAGGCGTATCGTGTCGCGGCGCAACATCACTCATTACTTCGTATCGGTACACGGGGCACCGGCGACGAAGGGTGAGATCATTGAACGGATCGTTCGGTACCATGGTTATGCGCGTGATCGGGTGCTGGTGGTCGGCGACTCGACGGCGGACCATGAAGGCGCGGTGGGCACGGGAGTGAGATTCGTCGGTCGCGTGAGTAGCGGATCGAGCCCGTTCCCGAGCGATGTACCGGTGATTGCGGACCTACGCGTGTTGCCGGCGTTTCTCTAGCTGCGTGAAGTCGCTCCTGATTCTGGATGTCGGCGCCAAACTAGACACATTGGCCGGTGATGTCGGCACATCCGCGGGTGACATCGATATTTTTCCGCTGACCTCCAATCTGCGCCTGATCGAACGCGCCGCATCGACGTTGACGGTTTCGGGTGGGCGAACCGTTCGGGTGCTCAACAGCGCGAAGGCGATAGACAGCGAAGTGAGAACGTTGCGTGCCGGCATCGGACAGTGGACCGCCGCTATCGGCGATTTTCGTATCGATGGAGTGAGCGTGCGGGAACGGTTGCTGCTGCAGGGGCATGCTGTATCGAGTTGGTGGTTCGGGTTGATCGCCGAAAAGAATAACTTGAAGACAGACGCGTTCTTGCGGCTCGCGCAGGTAAATGCCCTCGACGACGTCATCGCCCGAGGCAAGTATTCCAGGTGCCTGATTGCCGTCGATCATCCGGCGGCACGCGAGTCGATCGAGCGCGTTTGTCGCCGTCTTCGCGCAGCGGCGATCCGAGTTCCGATGTCGTTTCCGTCGTCCACACCGCACCGCATCAAACGTGCGTTGCGTAATCTGGGTTTCGTCGCGGATGTCGTTTCGGCTCTCGCGGTTGCGATGCGTTGCTATTGGCGGACCCAAGTTGCGCGCTGGGGGATGGGCGTGCGCGGCGGCGTGTTTCGGGAAGGCATCTCGTCGTTGTTCGTGACGTACTTTCCGGCGTTTGAGCCGGAGGCGGCGCGTTCGGGGATTTTCCGCAACAAATACGGTGCAGCGCTGCAGGATTTGCTGCAGTGCGATGGCAGGCGCATCGCGTGGCTGCTGCTTTACGTCAATCTCAATGGCGTTGGTTTTCGCCAAGCGGTGGCCGAGGCGCGCGCGTTCGCGCAGCATGGCGAAACGATGTTCTTCGTCGAGCAATTTCTCAGCCTGCGAGATTATTGCACCGCCTTCTTCGTTTGGATTCGCCACGGGCGCATCGCGCGACGGCTGTACCGCGCGGTCGATCGCTCGGTACTGTTGGCGCAGCCGATCGGGACCGACTGCGAGCCTCTGGTAAAACAGCTTTGGGAGACATCGTTCTGGGGCGCGCCGGCTATGCAGGGACTGCTTTACTACTTTGCTTTTCGAAGCGCATTCCGCGACGTGCAAGCCTCGGAGAACTGTTTGTACTATTGGGAGATGCACGCTTGGGAGGCGGCATTGCTTGCCGCGAAAAATGCCGAGCAGCCGAGTCTGCGCTCTATCGGTATCCAGCATACCTCGGTACCGCGCAACTATTGGCCGTATTTCCCGAGCGCCTCTGACACTCGGCACCGAGGCCGACCGAGCGATCTGCCGACGCCCGACGTGATCGCCGTTGGCGGGGCGCGCCAGCGGGACGTGCTCAAAGAGTCGGGATACTCGGGGCTGACCGAGGTCGAAGCGACGCGGTATCTGTACCTTAATAAGGTGATGGAGCTACCGCGCGCCCGTGCGCGGGTACCGGTGCTTCTGGTTGCCGGTTCCATCGATCGCACCGAATGTCTAGCGTTACTTGCGCTTGTCGCCGCCGCCTTTCCGCGCGCGCAAGCTCTGGAAATTTGGCTGAAGTCGCATCCGGCCCAGCCATTCGAACCCTTGCTCGCGGAACTGGGCATCGATACCGCCGCGGTCAACTACGCGATTCAGCGGGCCGATATTCACCACTGCCTAGCCGCGGCATGGGCGGTGTTGGTGCCGGGAAGCACGGTGGCCATGGAATCCATCGCGTTTGGCTGCGAGGTGATCGTTCCGACGTTCCCGGATTCCATGCAGATGAATCCGTTGGCCGACTTCGACGGATGGTGTCGTCGCGTCGCTTCGCCGGAGGAATTGAGACT
>JBGPCS010000394.1:0-2972 GCA_041481875.1 Sulfurifustaceae bacterium | reverse complement strand
GCCGCATATGTGGCCTTCGAGTTATCTTGAGGTCGGGCAATCAGCTCGCCGACCTGCAGTCGGTCGATCGCTGACATTATCGTCTCCGCCCCCAACGTAGAGAGTCGTTCCTCCAGGGCAGCAGCCGTATCTGTATCGAGTATCGGCGCTGTTCGCTGGAGCAACATCGGGCCGGTATCGAGGCCCGCTTCCATTTGCATAATGGTTATTCCCGTTTCGAGATCGCCCGCTTCGATCGCGCGGGCGATGGGTGCGGCGCCACGCCAGCGCGGGAGCAGGGAAGCATGAACATTGAGGCACCCGCTGCGCGGGATCGCAAGAATGGCGGCTGGAAGAATCAAGCCGTAAGCGACGACGACGGCCGCGTCCGGATTGAGCTGCGCGATCGCTTCGCCCTCCCCGCGCAGCGACTGCGGTTGGCGTACGGGCAATCCATGAGCGAGCGCATATTCCTTTATCGGACTCGGACGAAGCTTTCGCCCCCGTCCCGAGGGGCGGTCGGGTTGGGTGTAGACGCCAACGACCGTATGGCCGGCGGCGCGAAGGCTCTGCAGCGTAGGTAGAGCGAACGCGGGCGTGCCGGCGAATAGGATGCGCACCGCTTACATGGCCAAGCGTTGGTGCTTCTCTAGCTTCTTGCGAATGCGCTGTTGCTTGAGACGCGAGAGGTAATCCACGAAGACCTTACCATCGAGATGATCGATCTCATGTTGAATGCACGTTGCCAGGAGCCCCGTGGCCTCCAGCTCAAACGCTCGGCCGTTTCGATCAAGCGCACGCACGCGCACGCGTCCCGCCCGCGCAACGGGTTCGAATATTCCTGGCACCGACAAGCACCCCTCCTCCATCATCTGTTCACCTTCGCTCTCGAGTATTTCCGGGTTAATGAATACCTGGAGTTGACTGCGTTCCTCGGAGACATCGATGACAACCACGCGTCTCAACACGCCGACTTGGATCGCCGCAAGACCGATACCCGGAGCGTTATACATCGTCTCGGCCATGTCCACGACAAGCGAGCGAATTTCCTCCGTGACCGACTGAACCGGCTCCGCCGTACGCCGCAGCTGTACGTCTGGATAGTGGATGATCGTTCGAAGCATGAGCGGTGTGAAACCTTAGACCGAATGAATAAAGCGGTCAGAGGCTACTGAATTGCAAGCGATTTGACCGCACCGTTATCTTGGCGTTCCACTAAAACATGAACTACACTTCTCGCGAGATTATATCAAAAGGGAGCAACTGGTCCGTGCCCTTCCTCCAACTCCGGTGTTTCCGCTACGTACTTATTATATTGCTCGGTCTCGCGCCCGCGCTGGTTGCGGCCGACGATGTGCGGCTCAACCCCGACCACCCCGAGCGCTACACCGTGGTCAAAGGCGATACGCTGTGGGACATCGCCGCACGATTCTTGCAAACCCCGTGGCATTGGCCGCGGGTGTGGAAGATCAACGAGCGGATCAAGAACCCGCACCTAATTTACCCGGGAGACGTGATCGTCCTGCGATATGTCGATGGACAGCCTGAGCTGACGCTGTTGCGCAACGAAAAGCTGCCGGTCGACGGAACAACGACGTTGCCGCCGCAGGAAACCGAATCCGTGCGAGTCGATAGTACGCCAGTTTCGCGCTCCGGAAATGAGACGAAGAAGCTCTTGCCGCAGGTTTATAGCGATGCCCTCGAGCGCGCGATACCGACGATAACACCCGACATCATCGTTCCTTTCCTTACGCAGCCGCTGGCTGTGGGTGATCGCGAACTACGGCAGGCGGGATATGTAACCACCGGTCTTGACAGTCGAATCGCGCTCGGCAGCCGGAGCGAGTTCTACGCCCGCGGCATGCGCGACACCGACGCGGAATATTTCCAGGTATTTCGTCCGGGCAAGCCACTCAAAAATCCTGACACCGGCGAGCTGCTGGCATACGAAGCGCTATACCTCGGGGACGCCCAGCGGCTCGAAGGCGGAGATCCAAGCAAGCTCGTTGTGACCGCCGTGAAGCAGGAGATTGTACCCACGGATCGCCTGATTGCGGCACCTCAGCGTGCCGCGCTCCCGTATTATTTCCCCCGTTCGCCGGGCAAGCCGGTGCGCGGACGCATCATCGCCGCGCTGAACGCGGTGGCGGAGATCGGCTCGCACACAGTGATCACACTGAGCCTCGGTCAGCGCGAGGGTCTTGAAGAAGGGCACGTGCTGCGCGTGTTGTACCACCAAGGCCGCCACAAGGACCCGGTGACGGGAGGGAATTACAATTTGCCCGATGAAGAGTCAGCGCTAGTACTCGTTTTTCGTACTTACGAGAAAGTGAGCTACGCGTTGGTCATGAACGCCACTCGCCCGGTGCACCTTTTAGATGTCGTCGTTACACCTTAGTGCTGTTTAATTCGCACGGCACTTGAAGGATGATCGCCGGATGAATCCGGCGATCCAAACCCTCTGGTTGACCCTCACCCACTTGCCCGGTCTCGGGTGCCGCGCGCGCACTATGCTGGTCGAGCATTTTGCGTCGATCGAATCGTTGTTCGCTGCGGATCGTCCGTCGATCGAAGCAGCGTTTAAAGACGGAAATATTCTCTCTGCCGGATACGCCGATCCGGCGGCCGCGATTAACGCGATCATCAGCGGCCCGAAACCGTCCGCCTTCGCGGCCGATCTCGCGTGGCTGGCGGAAGAGGGTCATCATCTCATCACGTGGTCCGATCCCGACTATCCGCCGCTGCTGCGCGAGATTTCCGATCCGCCCGCGGCGCTCTACGTAAACGGACAGCGCGAATCCCTCAATAACCCCCAGCTCGCCATTGTGGGCAGCCGCAATCCCACTCCCCTTGGCGCGCAGAACGCCACCGCGTTCGCGCGCGCGCTCGCGCACAGCGGCTTCGCGATCACCAGCGGACTCGCCCTCGGTATCGATGCAGCGGCGCACCGCGGCGCCCTCGCGGCTGAAGGCATGACGATCGCGGTGGCGGGT
>JBGPCS010000393.1:0-2976 GCA_041481875.1 Sulfurifustaceae bacterium | reverse complement strand
CGCGGAACTCGGGCGCCGCGAGCCGGACCGAACCTGAATGCGCGCGATCACCACAAACGGCCCCGGCGATCCCGCGACTGCCGTTAGGAATCGCCGTCGCAGAAGGTTCTACTTCTTCGGCTCGAATTGCCGCAGGTAAGCTTCGAGCTCGCTGATGCGGTCTTCGATGTTGCCGCGCTTGTCGCCGATCTTGCGCTCGGGTTCGACCGTCGTTCGTTTCTCCGCCGCTTTCACCGCCGCCGCGCCTTGCCAAAAAAGCTTCGCGTCAACCTGCGTCGCGAGCCGCTGATGCGGTAGTGGCTGCGCCGCGCGGTCCTCCCAACGGAGACACGCCGCGGTTACGTTATCGCAACCATCGCCCATGCGCTTCTCGGCGGTTGAAATCATTTCCTCCATTCCATGCTCGACCTTCGGCAGCGCGAGATATCCGGCAATCTCGCCCGCCACCAGTGCTTCCCATAGTCCGTCGGTGCAAAGCAGCAATGTGTCGCCGGTCTTGAGCGGCGTTTCCTCGCCCAGGGTGATACGCGGTTCACCTCGGCCACCGAGCGAGCGCAGCAAATAGCTCTTGCGTGGATGTTGCGCCATCTCCTCTTCGCTAATCACGCCGTCGCGACGCAACTCCTCAACCGTCGTATGGTCTTCGGTGCGTTTGACGAGCTGGCGTCCGCGGAAATGATACAGGCGACTGTCGCCGACATGCGCCCAATACGCGTATCCCTCCTGCACCAGACAGACCACGCACGTCGTGCGCGCCTCGAGTGGGGGCACATGCGCTTTAGCGCGCGTTAGAACGGAGTGGTGTGCCTTGAGCATCGTAAGCGCGAGGAACGCGAACGGATCCGTGAGCCGAGGTTGCTTCACACTTTGAAACAATCGAATCACGGTCTCGACGACGGTTTGGGCGGCAAGCTCGCCGCCGCTGTGACCGCCGAGACCGTCGGCGATGACCATCAGCACCGCGTTGCGCCGCTCTGCAATTCCGACGCGGTCTTCGTTCGCGCGCCGTCCACCGGGGCTCGAAAGCTGGGCGGCTTGATATTTCACGCCCGCGTCACTTCGGCCAAGAGAACCTCCACAGCCGTCCGAGCACACCGCCTTCCGCTTGCGCCTCCGGCGCCGCCGGCTGATTGAGGAACTCAAGCAACTGCTGGACCGTCTGCGGACGTTCTAATTGGTCCACTTTGAGACACCAGTCGACCGCTTCGAGCAGCTGGCGCGAGTAGCGGCCGGCGTGCGCACGAACCGCGGGTTTGTACTTGTCGCGCTCGATGCGCTCGGTGGCGGGCGGCGGCGATTTGCCGCTCATGCACGCCCACATGGAGGCGCCGATCGCGTAGAGATCGGTCCACGGGCCCAAGTGACCGCGGCGGTGCTGCTCGATCGGAGCATAACCGAGGGTAAGGGTGTGCGCGCCGAGCACGCGGTTTTCTCGATACGCGGGTTGCGTGGCGCCGAAGTCGAGCAGCAGCGGATTGCCGCCGGGGCGCAAAAAAATGTTCGGCGGTTTGATATCGAGATGCAGCAGGTTGTTCGCGTGTAATTCCCGCAAGCCGAGTAGCAGCTGCGGAAATACCGTACGGATGAATTTCTCCGACAAGCCACCGCGACGACGCTTGATGTACCAACCGAGGTCTTTGCCGTCCTCGTGGTTCATCACCAGGTACACGGTGTTGTTATCTCGGAAGAAATCGATGACGCGCACGATGTTCGGGTGGTTGATCTTGGCGAGTGCGCCGGCCTCGTCGAAGAAACGCTTGATCCCTTGGCGGAACGTAACGTCGGTTTCGGCGGACAGACTCTCGACGGATTCGTCGTCGCCGCGCCGGGCGTGACTGCTGGGCAGATACTCTTTGATGACGACTTGCTGTTGCCGCTGTGGATCGTTCGCGAGGTAGACGATGCTGAAGCCGCCGCCGCTCAACGTACGCACGATGCGGTATTGCCGCAGCGCGTACCCGGGGGGCAGGGCGTTTTCGGTCTTGGTTTTCATGCGGGGAAGGTCTGTACCTAGATTATAGAGGCCTGTTTCGGCGCGGCTGCAACCGTTTCGCCGACCGGGGGTTTCGGTTTACCATCGCTTAATCGTGCACGCAACCCGCTTATGACCTTCAGCATGACCGCTTTTGCCCGCGCGGCGTCCGACGCGCCCGCCGGCGGGCTCGTTTGGGAGCTGCGGTCGGTTAACCACCGTTATCTTGAAATCAGCGCGCGACTGCCCGAGGAACTGCGCTCGATCGAAACGGCGGCACGGGAGCTCATCGCGCGGCGTGTCGAGCGAGGGAAACTAGACGTGACACTACGATTTCAACCGAAGGAGGGCGGTGCTGCGCCCTCGCTCAACGCGCCGGCGGCAAGTCACCTGCTCGCCGTGGCCGACGAGATCGGTGCCCTGACGACGGGGCTCGTCCCTCTATCGGTAAGCGACGTCCTCCATTGGCCCGGGGTGCTCCGTCTTGCCGGTCTCGATACCGAATCCTTGGGTGGCGCGGCGCTCAACCTCTTGACCGCGGCACTCGACGAGCTCGTCGCAACGCGTCGTCGCGAGGGAGAGCGCCTGCGCAGTGTGCTGGGAGAGCGCCTTCGCGCCATCGGCGGACTCCTGGTGCGGTTGTCGACGCTCCTGCCGGAAGTGGCGCGCGATTATCGCTCGCGGTTGGAAAATCGGCTGGGCGAAATACGCGCACAGCTCGACCCGACGCGTCTCGAACAGGAGATCGTGCTGTACGCCAACAAGGCCGACGTGAGCGAGGAGTTCGATCGGCTGCGAGCGCACGTGAGCGAGGTCGAGCGTGTGCTCGCCAGCAACGGCCAAGTCGGACGGCGTCTTGATTTTCTGATGCAGGAGTTGAACCGCGAGACCAACACGCTCGGCGCGAAGTCGGTCGATCTACGGCTTACCAATATCTCGGTCGAACTCAAGGTGTTGATCGAGCAGATGCGCGAACAGGTGCAGAATATCGAATGAGATCATTG
>JBGPCS010000392.1:0-3043 GCA_041481875.1 Sulfurifustaceae bacterium | reverse complement strand
TAACGGCTTTGGCGGCGCCACGGTTTATTCGCCGAACACTGCCGGCAAGTATGCGATCGTGGCGTTCTGTCCCGGCTTCACCGCGAGACAGTCTTCGATCCAGGTGATGGGACAACGTCTGGCGACCCATGGCTTCATCGTCGCCACGATCGACACCAACTCCACGTCGGATCAACCGCCCAGCCGCGCCACGCAGCTGATCGCCGCTCTCAACGCCGTCGCGGCAATCACCACGGGACCGGCTGCCGGAAAAATCGACGGTACGCGTCGCGTCGTTACCGGCCACTCGATGGGCGGCGGCGGCACGATCATCGCGGCGACGAACAATCCGTCGTTGTCGGCGGCGGTCGCATTGGCGCCCTGGAGTAACGCCACGAAGAACTTCTCCGGCGACAAAGTGCCGACGCAGATCTCCGTCGGCACAGCCGACAACATCGCTCCGGCAGGTCAGCACTCGACGACGTTCTACAACAGCATGAACCAGAATAAGAAGATGGAATGCATCATCAACGGTGCCAACCACGGCTTCGTGCAGAACAACCCTGCTAATCAACCGTCGAGCAAATTCCAGGTCTCCTGGGTCAAGCGCTTCGCCGACGGCGACACCCGTTACAGCCAGTTCCTAAATGCCGACAGCCGGTGCGCGACGTTCAGCTCGAACGGACCGTTCTGATCTAACAGTTGCTCAGGGGGCGGAAACGCCTTAGCGGTATTTGAAAATCAACGGCGGCTACGCAAGTAGCCGCCGTTGCCTTTAGTGTCAGGCTCATCTACTTAATAATAGAAGCGCATCGATCCGGTTACGGATTGATTGCAAACGAACGCATACGAACTAGTGTTGACAACGCCAATGAAGGCCCTACGGAAATCCGAAGCACGAGGTTTACGCGGCGCGACCGTGAGGCGGCTCGCTGCGGTTGCGATCATCGCGGTCGTGGCATCGATTGTCGCGGCTGAGCTGTATTTCAATCGCGACGATACCACCCGGTCGAGCGCCGCCGTGCCCGCGGAAACGCAAAAGACGTCGGCTCCGCAGCGGCCAGACCTCTGGACGACGCTCGGAACGCCCACTCTGGGCATGGGCCCGCGGCCTGCCCCCGCGACGTCCGACGCCGAGATCGCGACGGTCGTTGGCAACACGGGCGAGAAGTTTCACGTCGATGCCAAGGGACGATTGGAGCAAAACGAAAACACCCGATTGCATATCGAAGCAATGGTGGCACTCACCGATCCCGGCAAATTGTACGACGCGATCCAAGATGAAGTGCGCAGTCTACCGCCGGCTGCCGCGCAGCGCGCGGCCGAACTGGTCGAGCGCTATAAGATTTACATCGAGGATCAAAAGAAACTTTATCCGCCCGGAACTCCGGTGGTGAACGAAGACGAATTCCAGGCGCAGCTCGATGGATTGCATGCACTACGGATTGCGCATTTCGGGGCTAAAACCGCTGCGGCACTTTATGGCGAGGAAGAGGCCGTCAACGGCGAGCTGCTCGAGCTCATGCGGATAGAAAATGATCCGACGCTGAACATGGAACAAAAGGCCGAACGGGCGCAAACCAAGCGCGACCAACTGCACCGTATTTCCGAAATCGAGCGCCGTAATGTCGAAGCGGCTCCGAAGGAACTACCCGCTAAGGAACAACCGGCTGGCGAAAAATAACCGGTCGCGACACCGGGTGTCGCAACCAAAGGCGCGAGCGCCGCGCCGCATCCATTAGCGGTCCCGCAAAAACTTAAAGTAAACCGTGGTCGAGCAGGGCGCTCCGTCGGGCCACAACGCGTAATGCGGAATCTCCCCGCAACGCTGCCAGCCTAGCCGCACGTACAGCCGCTCGGCGTCGTCGCTGGCGGTATCAAGCACCAGCAGCGTCTTACCGGCATCGAGCGCGCTATGTTCGGCGGCAACGAGCAGCGCTGCGCCGATTCCCCGGCGACGTGCGCGGCGGTGCACCAGCATCTTCGCAAGATCGCCGCGATGCGGCTGGTTCTCCGGCTGCGCCCAAATGACTTGAACCGTGCCGACGATCGCTCCCGCCGCGTCTTCGGCGGCGAGCACCACGCGCTCGCCGCGGGCGACGCTCGCCGCCATGCTGCGCCAAAAGCCTTCCGCCTTGGCGCGCGCGATCGGCAGCATGAAGCTCACGGACGCACCGCCTTCCACGCAATCGATGAGTACGTTGCTCAACCCTTCGATGTCGCGATCGCTCATCGTCTCCAGACGTCGAATCCGAACGGCGTCCATGCTTCAAGTTCTCGTCGCGCGCAAACGCGCGCTGGTAACGACGACGATATATCGCGCCGACTTGCGCGTGCGGTTGCGAAACGCCGTCGGCTCGTTGAGCTGCATGGCGAGGCAGTCGCCGCTCGCCAGACGATATGTCACGCGGCCGAGCGTCACTTCGACCGTCCCATCCTGGACCCAGACTTGTTGATGCATGCTTACGTCGCGCGCGCCGTTCTCGTACGCCACGCGTGCGCCGGCGGGCAAGAGAACCTCGACGATGTGAATAGGCGAGGGGAAGTTCGCCGGAGAAATATTGCGGCGTACGTAGCCGGACTGCGGATCGCGCCACGGCGTTCGGTCGCCTCGCCGCGACACCGGATCGGCGGGCGCGCTCGCATCGTCGAATAGCGTTGCAAACGAGACGCCGAGCCCGGTTGCGATCTTCTCCAAGACGACCGCCGTCGGACTGCTTTCCCCGCGCTCCACTAACGAGAGCATCGAGCGGCTGACGTTGGACTTGGCGGCGAGCGCGTCGAGGGTTATGCCGAGAGTGGTTCGCAACGCCCGCACGCGGCTCGCGATGCGCGAGTTGATATCCGGTGCGGCGGCCACTTTTGCTCTATCCATCATAATGGACGTAGTGTCCACCAATGGAGAATCTGCCGTCAAGCGCGGCGGATTTAGGCGAATTCCAGATCGATGGCCGTTACGTCGGCTATGTCGCGAGCGGCGGGAGGGGAACAAGAGACGCGGCAGACCCCGGCGTTGGGCCGGGGGAGTTCGCGCGCGACGACGGCCCGAGGCGTGACCGCTGCC
>JBGPCS010000391.1:0-3061 GCA_041481875.1 Sulfurifustaceae bacterium | reverse complement strand
CGCGGTATTTCTCCTCGCTCGCGCGCAATGCCTCCTCGGCCTGCCGACGGTGCGTGATGTCGCGCGTGACGCCGCGAAAGCCGACGGGCTCACCCAATGCGCCGACAATCAATTGGACGGATTGCTCCCACATGCCGCGGCTACCGTCTTTGCGGATGAAGCTCCATTCGTGCAGCGGGACGGATTTGCCGCTGCGATAGACCTCGTTGTAGACCTCGTACACGCGCTGCGCCGTTTCCTCGTCCGCGGCGTATTGGCGATAGTTCAGGCCCACCATCTCCTCGCGCGTGTAGCCGTGCAGGCGCGCGAGCGCGTCATTGAAGAACGTGTAGTTGCCGGTGAGATCGACCTCGAAGTAGCCCTCGCTCATGTTTTCGAGGACGGCGCGGTGCTTTTCCTCGCTCTCCCGCGACGCCGTCTCGGCGTGCTCGCGTTCGGTCTCGCGATCGAAATTATCGAGTGCGAATGATAGGTTCGCCGCCATGCGCTCGAGCAGCTTGACGACTTCATCGTCGAACGCGCCGCGTTCGCGCGAATAGAAAGCGAGAGCGCCGATCGTGCGGCCGGCGCGCCGGATCGGAAGTGCCGCACCCGCGCGCGAGCCAGTCGTCTTTCGCGCATCCGCCCATGGGCGCATGTTCTCGTCGCTGTCGAGGTCGTTGCAGATGCTGGGCTTGCACGAGCGCGTCGCGGAGCCGACCAACCCGCGCCCTTCCGGACGTGTCGCGTCGGTCGAAACGTGAACCCCGCGCATGAAGCTCGTACCGATGCCCGTGCTCGCTGCCAATTTCAACCGTTGAGATTCCGGTTGGACGAGGAAGACGGATGTCGCGTTGAATTTGCCGCCATGCACGGCGGCATCGCACACAAGTTGAAACAACTCATCCGGCGACGTTGCCCGCATGATGGCTTCGTTGGTGTCGCTCAACGCCGCGTACATGCGCGTGAAGCGTTGCCGGGCGTCCTCGGTGCGCCGGCGCTCGGCTTCGCGATCGAAGTTGTCGAGCGCGAATACGACGTTCTCGGCGATACGTTCGAACAGCGTCACCACCTCGTTGTCGAACGTTTTCTTTTCGCCGGAATCGAGCAGTAGTACACCGATGGCCCGCTTGTTTCGCACCAGCGGGATCGCGGCCGCGGATGCTACGCCCATCTCTGTGGCTTCGCGGCGCCAAGGTTGCGTACGTTCATCGTTCAGGTGGTCGTTGCTGACACAAGGTTTAACGGTGCGAAACGCCGTGCCCACGAGGCCTCGGCCTTCCGGCGCAGCTTCATCGACCGAAATTCGCAATGCGCGCAGTTTCTCCGCGTTCCCTCCGGTAATCGCCGCGACGTTGGCCCACGCCGTATCCGCATCAGGAATCAAGATCGCGACAGTGATGAACTTGCCGCCGTGTACCGCGGCATCGCAAACGCGTTGATAAAGCTCGTCCGGGGAAGTGCTTCGAATAATCGCTTCGTTGGTCGCGCCGAGGGCGGCGTACATTCCTGCGAGCCGTATCGTCGTCCGCTCGTTGGCGAGACCCTTCAGACGCGCGTCCGCCGGCGCAAGCCGCGGTTGTAACCGGCTGCGTTTTTTCGGCTTTCCGATCTTCATTTTGGTCCGCATGCTCGGGCTTATCCTGGTCCCTAAACTCGCCTCCTGAATACGGGTATTAGTGCAAGACGTGGGCCACGAGCGGCGAACGCACACGAACCGCGCGCCGGCTATTTGGCGAAGGGCGTCGGTTTACTGCGACGCCGGAATATTGGCGCGAGCGGGGAACGTTGAATTGTGCTTGGGATCCGCGGCGGATGAGTTGGCGGGGACGTGATCGCGCAGCAACGCCGCGAACTGATCCGGATGAACCGGCTTGCTGAAGTAATACCCCTGCATCTCATCGCACGCATTCTCGCGCAGGAAGTTCTCCTGGGCCTCGGTTTCGACCCCTTCGGCGACGACGGTCAAGCTCAAGGTTTTGCCCATGGCGATGATCGCCTGGGTGATGGCTTTGTCTTCCGCGTCGGTCGGGATTTCGCGGATGAAGGAGCGATCGATCTTGAGCGTGTCGATCGGGAAGTTTTTCAACTGTCCGAGGGAGGAGTAGCCGGTGCCGAAGTCATCGATCGCGAGGCGCACGCCCATTTGCTTGATGGCGGTTAGGGTTTCGATCGCGCGCTTGGGATTGTGGATCACCATGCCTTCGGTGATCTCGAGCTCGAGCAACCGCGGCTCCATATCGGAATCCTTCAGGGCGGCGGCGATATCGTCCAGAAGATTTTCATCGGAGAACTGCCGCGCCGAAAGATTCACCGCCATGCAAACGGGTGGCAGCCCTTGGCGCTGCCACGCGACGTTCTGCGCGCAAGCCGTTCGCAGCACCCAGCGTCCGATCGGCACGATCAACCCGGTTTCCTCGGCGAGCGGGATAAATTGCACCGGCGGTATCGAGCCGAGCTGCGGGTTCTGCCAGCGCAGCAGCGCCTCAACCCCGTTGATCGTGTCGGTTTTAAGATCGAGCTTCGCTTGATAGCGCAGCGAGAATTCGTTCTGCTCCAGCGCGCGGCGCAACTGGGTTTCGAGCGTGAGGCGTTCGAGCGACTGCGATTTGATCTGGGTCGAATGGAACTGGAAGTTGTTCTTGCCCTCTTCTTTCGCGTGATACATGGCGATGTCGGCGTTCCTCATGAGCGACTGCTCGTCCTCGCCGTCGCCCGGGTACATGGCGATGCCGATGCTCGCGGTCACGCGGCATTCTTGGCCGGCGAGGAGGATTGGGCGGATAACCGTGGATAAGATTTTGCGGGCAATGATCGCTACCTGGTTCGGCTCGCCCACCTCCGGCACCAATACCACGAACTCATCGCCCCCGAGTCGCGCGATAACGTCGCTATCGCGCAACGTTTGCCGCAGGCGCTGTCCTATTTCTTGTAGCAGCTGATCGCCGGCGTCGTGCCCAAGGGTGTCGTTAATGAGCTTGAAGCGATCGAGATCGATAAACAGCACCGCCAGGCCGCGGTTGTAGCGGCGCGCCGATGCGAGCGCGTTGCTCAGCAGCTGCGCGAACAACACGCGGTTCGG
>JBGPCS010000390.1:0-3081 GCA_041481875.1 Sulfurifustaceae bacterium | reverse complement strand
CTTCCTTCCATTCGGCATGTTTTTCTTGGAAGTCTTTTTCCGCTGCCGTATTTTCGTTGATGTCCTCTCGGCGCGCAGTTTCCACAACGTTCGCCAATTTCCTCCGCCGCCATTCAGCGAGCCCGAGAAGCTTTATAAAAAAATTCGGTTTATAGCCGTCCAAATTTTAACTGCGCGACCCTTTCCCTTTCCGATGTGCGGATAGGAGCCTTCGGTTCCGGTGCGGCAGCAATAGAGCGCCAATTCCACGAATCCCCGCAATCTCGATGCACTGAACGAATCCGTTCGATCAAGTTCTCATACGTCTCTACTTCGTTGGCTGCATGCTGCAACTCATGAAGCTTTGCGTCTGCTTTCGCCCGTCTGTCAAGTTCTCGGTGGTGACGTACAGACTCTCGTTCGGCCCTACGTTGGGCCGCCACAATTGATCTAAGGGCACCTCTCCATCCCACGGTTTTCTCCTTCGTTCATTGCGCGATAGCGAGCGCACAAGATGCTCGTGCGAGCAACGCGTCGACTCGCAGCTCAGCGTTCGTATCAAGGATCTTGCAACGCTTGGAAGTAACTAATGACTCGATGCCGGTAGCCGCGTCATTTGGAGTAACGCCGCTATTAGTTTGGTTCGTCACTGAACCACCCCTACCCTTACTTATAGTCGGGTCATCCTCCTCCGCAGGCCGCCCAAAATCAACCGCCGATTTGCGCCGCTTCCACGGCTTGCAAGCGCCGCTCTGCCTCGTTGGTAGTGAGCGCAAGCGCGCGGCGGTAAGAACTCGCCGCTTCCGGCCAGCGCTGCAGGCTGCGGAGAAAATCGGCGCGCGCGACGGGGAGGAGATGATAGTCGCTCAATTCGCCCTTGGCCTCGATCACTTCGAGCAGCCGCATGCTACGAAAAACCGGGACAGATTTGGACAGATTTATTTATTGCGCGTGGCGCGCCTCGACGTCGGCCGACATTGCACGTAGATAGTCCGCGAGGCGGCGGCCGGCTTCATCGGCGAAGCGCGCCTCCTCGACTTCGTGCTCGATGATGCGGTCAATGCGAAAGTTGCGGAAATCCCGGCGCAGCTCGCACCACGCGCCGAGCGTCCACGCATCGCCCCAGAAGAATAGACCGACCGAGCGCACGCGCCGGCGTGTCTCGCGGCCGTCGATGTCCCGATACGCGAGCGCGACATAGCGGCGGCCGTCGATGGCGACGCGCAAGGCGTCGATCTGCGCGTTCATCTTCGGGTCGATGAACACATTCGGCGAAAACAGGCGCGATGCTTCGAGCGCGATGCGCCGGTCCTTCGGCAGAACGGCGGCGATCTTGGCGAGCGCCGAGCGCGCGCCTTGGCCGAGACTAGGACCGCCCCACGATTCCACGATGCGCGCCCCGATCACGAGCGCTTCGATCTCGTCGTGCGTGAACATGATAGGCGGCAGATCGAATTCCGGACGCAGTCGGTAGCCGACGCCCGCTTCGCCGTCGATCGGGATGCCGGAGGCGAGCAGGTCGGCGATGTCGCGATAGATCGTACGCTCGGAAACTTCCAGCCAGCGTGCGAGCTGCGCGGCCGTCGTCAGTCGCCGGCCGCGCAGGTGGTGCACGATTTGGAAGAGTCGATCGGCGCGTCGCATGGGAAGGACCGGTGGCGGACATTCTCGCACGCACGCCTGAGCGCGGCTAACGACTCGCCGAACGGACCATGTTACAGCGCGTGCAGACCGACGCGATTGCCTTCGCTGTCGATGATGTGGGCGTAGTGGCCCAGGTCGTTCGGCAGCGCCGTTTTTTGCAACGCGATGCGTCCGCCGGCGCTTTCCGCCCGGCTCAACGCGGTATCGATGTCCTTGCCCTTGCCGACGTATAGATAGACGATACTGCCCTGGCCGGGCTTGACGGCGTCGGTCTTGAGCACGCAACCGCCGATGCCGCTCGACCGCTCGTACGGGAACACCGCCATCTCCTGCGGCCCCATCGTCTCGCGCGCGAGCTTGCGCCCGATGACTTCGCCATAGAAAGTGGCGGCGCGATCGAGATCGCTTGCCGGAATTTCGAACCAGGTAACCGCGTTATTCGCTTGCATGAACGTTTCTCCGTTTGGTCTGGTAAATGCCGATGTGGCACGGCGCATCATGCAGCGGGTCTCCTGACAGCGTGGTGTCAGGAGATTGTCGATGCCGTCGGGTTCGGACTCGACCAAGGTCGCTCGGGAACGTATCTTGGCGTAGAGCCGCAACGTGAAGCCCAAGACCGGCATTACCCTGGACCAGCTGCGCCGCTACGCCGTGCGGGCCCTCGAATACACAGCAAACGTAGCCCGATGGAGTGAATCGGAATCCGGGAAACCGAGATCGCGATGCCTCATCTTCCGTCGAGACATCGAGACATATTGTCCCGGATTGCGCTGCGCGTCATCCGGGCTACGCTCGTTGGGTGTTTCTTACGCGGCTAGCTTCAGCTCGGCGGCGATGACATCCCACGGAACATGAACCTTTCCGTCTTTCGTCTTCTCGATCAGACCAAGCTGTAGCAAGCGCGTGACGTCGGTGTGGACGTTCTTGTAGTGACGCCCGAGCCGTCCGGCAAGCGCGTAGATGGTCGTCTTGCCCTCGACGCGCAGCGCCTCCAGCAGCTCCCAGCGACTCGGCGACAACTCCTTGAGCAGTTGCGGCAGGCTCGAGAACGTGAGCCGGGATTCGGGCGTCACCGGGCGACCGCGCTCGGCACGTTTCCATACTGACTCGAAGCGATCGAGCGCCTGTGCGGCCGATCCGATCCCGACGCTAAGTTTCTTTCTCCGACTCATTCATAACCTCCAAGCTTCACGACATCAGCCCAAAAATCCCGGCGCAATCGACGTACTGAAGTGAACCGATAGTGTAGGATTGCAGCGGGGTCGGGATCAGCACCTTCATTATCTTAGTCTCAAACAGTCCACCTCACCCTGCCCTCTCTTTTGGAGGGAGAGGCAAAAATTCGACTCGCGAGGACTATGCCTCAAGGTCTCTCGCCCCTAGCGCACGCGAGGGGCAAGTTCTAAAGTGCGCGAACTAAAACCAATCAAAGGAGAGGTCAATGACTGACGCTGATCG
>JBGPCS010000389.1:0-3085 GCA_041481875.1 Sulfurifustaceae bacterium | reverse complement strand
GGCCAGAACATCGTCATTGATAACCGCGCCGGCGCTACCGGTATCATCGGCGCGGACCTCGTGGCGAAGTCCCCGCCCGACGGTTACACGCTGCTCATGGGCACGGTCGGCACCCACGGCATCAACGTGAGCTTATACAAGAAAATGCCGTACGACGCGGTGAAGGACTTCGCGCCGATCACGCTGGTCGCGACGGTTCCGAACCTGCTGGTGGTGCATCCGTCGTTGCCGGTGAAGTCGGTAAAGGAACTGATCGATTACGCAAAAGCCAATCCGGACAAGCTCACCTATGCGTCCAGCGGAAACGGTACGTCTATCCATCTCTCCGCCGAGTTATTCAAGACCATGACCGGCGTGCAGATGGTGCATGCGCCGTACAAGGGTAGTGCGCCGGCGCTGACCGATCTGCTCGGCGGACAGGTGCAACTGATGTTCGACAACATGCCGACGGCGCTGCCGCACGCGAAGGCGGGGAAGTTGCGGCCGCTCGCGGTGACGACGGCGAAGCGCTCGCCCGCGGCGCCCGATATGCCGACGATGGCCGAGGCCGGCGTCCCCGGCTACGAGGCGTCGTCGTGGTTCGGCGTGCTCGCGCCGGCCGGTACGCCGAAGGACGTGGTGACGAAACTCAACAAGGAAATCGTGCGCATACTCGCTTTGCCGGATATCAAAGAGCGGCTCTCCGGTCAGGGTGCGGAGCCGGTTGGCGACACGCCGGAGCAATTCGCGGCGCACATCAAGGCCGAAATCGCGAAGTGGGAACGCGTGGTCAAAGCGTCGGGCGCGCAGGTCGATTGATCGCAGACCGAGCCAGCGTGCCGGCTCGGACGCAAACGACCGGCGAGATCTGCCGGTGATGCAGTGCGCGCTCTGCGTTGCGCCTGAAGCGGAAACGGTTTTGTGGCGCGACGCGCGCTGCCGCGTGATCGACGTCGGTGACGCGGACTATCCGGGCTACTGCCGCGTCATCTGGAACGCGCACGTGCGCGAGATGTCCGATATTCCACCCGATGCGCGCGACCATCTCATGACGGTCGTTTATGCGGTGGAGCAGGCACTGCGCGCGTGGCTGCATCCGGACAAAATAAATCTCGCCGCGCTCGGTAATCAGATGCCGCATTTACACTGGCACGTCATTCCCCGTTTCGCCGACGATCCGCACTTTCCCGATTCGATCTGGTCCGCGCGCAAACGCACGGCGCGCGCCGGTGGGTTCGACCGCGACGGATTTCGCCGGGAGCTGGCGCAGCACCTGGTCGGCGAAGCGTCGTGAAGCTGCTCGCTCTCGACAGCGCGACCGACGCCTGCACGGTGGCGGTGTGGATGAATGGCACGGTCCACGAACGCTTCGAGGTGGGAACGCGCCACTCCAAACGGATATTGACGCTCATCGACGAGGTGCTCGCCGAAGCAGGGATCGCGCTCACCGATCTCGACGTCATCGCCTTCGGCCGCGGCCCCGGTTCCTTCACGGGCTTGCGCATCAGCGCCGGTGTCGCGCAGGGCCTTGCGTTCGGTGCGGATTTGCCGGTCGTCGCGGTTTCTTCGCTCGCCGCGCTGGCCGATGACGTGGAAGGCGACAGAGTATTGGCCGCCTTCGACGCGCGCATGCAGCAAGTGTACTGGGGCGCGTACGTGCGAAATGCCGAAGGATTGATGGAGCTTCAAGCGGAAGAAGTGGTAGTCGCGCCCACGGAAGTGCCGATTCCGTCGAGCGCAGGATGGATCGGCGCGGGCAGCGGCTGGGACCAGTACGCCGATACCTTGCAAGCGCGCTTGGGAAATTGCGTGACGCAATGGCACCGCGGCCGTTACCCGCGAGCACGTTCCATCGCGCGCCTTGGCGCGGTGGGTTTCGAAGCCGGCAAGGCGGTGGCGCCGGAACAAGCGCTGCCCATTTATATTCGCGACGACGTCGCGAAAAAGACATCGACGCGTTGATCCGGGTTTTGACCTCAGCCGACGTTGGCGCTAAGAGTGCCTAACAAAATCAGGAATACCGTACGCGCCTCATCCCCGCGTTCCCGGATGGAGAAATATTTCAAACCCCTCTCCCTCCGGGAGAGGGGAAGGGGTGAGGGACAGTCGTTGATCGGCGGCAAGTCGTTTTCCAAGGGACTAGCGCACATATAGGGTTCCGCAATGTCGAAGCGAGCTTGAAAATGACACGCGCGCACTGGATCGAGATCGCGGCTATCGTCGTTGTGGGGATCGGTAGCTCGTTGATGTCGCCGCACCTGTCGCCTTCGAGCACTCTCGGCGACGTGGTCCTAGGATTTTCCGCATTGCTTCTCCTGCAAAGCCTGACACGCGATGTCGTCATACTGTGGCGCGAGCGAATATCCGCGCGCGCCTCTCCGCGGCGCGAGACGCAGAGTTTCTGTCTGGAATCGACCATCGGCGCGACGGGAGTCATCGCCGGCATTCTGTTAGCGCTGTGGAGCAATTCGGAGCCGGTGCCACTGACCCCGGTTCCGCTAGCGGCCGCGACTATCGGGACGCTGACGATCGGCTTCCTAATGAGGGATCTCGTGATTTCCTGGAACCCATGGGCCGTGCGTCGCGAACCCGATCACGTAAACTTGATTGTCCGTTGGAGGAAGCGGTGATGTGTCAAAACGCGCTTGCGTTTGTACGGTAAAAAATCGAGATAATGACCAGCCCAGACTCGTCGGTCCAATACGCAGGTTGGAATACCGGTAGGTGAAGGGCCCCGAATATTCGGACCACTAAGTCGGTGAGTCTGCGACGTTCCTTTCCCTTGTTGCCATTGCCTTCCTCGCAAATTCCCGAGGCGTAAGACCCTCGAGAGAGCGGTGAGGACGATGCTCATTGTAGTCCCATCGCCAGGCGTCAATCTTCTCTTTCGCATCTTCCAACGAATCGAACCAATGCGCGTTCAAACACTCTTCCCGGAAACGTCCGTTGAAGGATTCGATCACGGCGTTGTCCGTCGGCTTGCCGCGACGACTGAAGTCGAGCTGCACTTTATCGTGTAGGCCCAGAGATCCATCTGCCCACTGATGAACTCGGAACCGTTTGTCGCGACGGATGCTTCGTGGGAGACCGCGATCGTATTTGAGAT
>JBGPCS010000388.1:0-3114 GCA_041481875.1 Sulfurifustaceae bacterium | reverse complement strand
GGCCGCACGCTAAATGTGAACGAAGCCCGTCCGAAGACCGAGCGCGGCGGTGGCGGTGGTGGTGGCGGCGGCGGTGGTGGCGGTGCTGGTGCTGGGGGTCGCGGTGGCTGGGGCAACCGGCCGCGCGGCGGCGGCGGAGGCCGGTGGTGAGGCATTGATGAGGTCGAGGGCGATCCGCCCCCGATGTTGTTTGGTCGGATCGGGCTCGTCGCATTTGAATCGCCCAGGGTAACCGTCGATGTAGCGCGAAGCGGTTGCGTCGGTATACCCGTCCTCCCTCGATGAATTACCTCGCTCATGTATTCCTGTCGCACGAAACGCCGGATGCGATCGTCGGCGCGATGCTCGGTGACTTCGTGAAAGGGAGATCGGTGGAGCGATGGGGCGCGCAGGTGCGCGCGGCGATACTGCTGCACCGTGCCGTGGACGGCTACACCGACGCGCACGCGGTTGTTCGCGCCAGCCGCACGCTGGTTACGCCGGAGCGCCGGCGGTTCGCCGGCATACTCGTCGACGTCTTCTACGATCATTTTCTCGCTCTGCACTGGGCGCGCTACCACGAACGCCCGTTACCGGAATTCACTCGGTCCGTGTACGCGGTGCTTCTCGCGCGAGGCGCGATGCTCCCCGAACGGTTGCAGCGAATGCTGCCGCGCATGGCCACCGACGACTGGCTCGCCGCGTACGCCGACGTGGCGTCGGTCGACCTCGCGCTAAATGGCATTGCCCGCCGGTTTCGTTACCCCGAGCGAGCGTGCGTGCTGCAAACGGCGGTGGTGGAGCTGCATCGCAACTACGGGCGATTCGAGGAGCACTTCCGCGAGTTCCTACCGCAGGCGCGCGCGTTCGTCGCCGCTCGATCAGCGAGTGGATCGCAGAAGCAAAACGGCTTGGCGTCAATATAAGTGGAGCGCGTACCGGTCTACCGGAAGAATGCCGGTCTAATCTCGCCCTTTTTTGGGTGAGTGTCCGCCCGGGAAGACCGTGGGAAACGGGACGACGTCCTCGTTCTTGCCGGATATCGAGACGATCTTTGCCGCGCCTTGGCGCTCGACCTCGTCGATGCGGACGATCGCGTGCATGGGAATATAAGAGAGCCGCACACCTTCGAACTCGTTGCGCAGGCGCTCCTCGGTCGGGTCAATGACGACCGCCGATTTTTCCCCGAACACGAGTTGCTCGATTTCGACAAAGCCGTAGAGGTTTCCTTGCCCGACGTGGCGCGTGTAAATCTCGTACACCTTCCCTTGATTAACGAAGATGACGCGATAGAGATGCTTTTTCGTCGTGGCCGGTTTGCTCATAATCTCGACGACTCAGTGAGGATTGTTCGTCCAGCGAATGGAATAACCACAAGCTCGCTTAGCATAGCACAGCGCCTCACCGGGACATCGATTCCACCACGTAGTGCGTGATGCGCGGCGGCTCGCTGCCCACGTGAAGCGCGCGTGCTTTCTCGAGCAATTCGCGATCGCTCACCGTCACGCGTTCGTGTTGGCGCAAATGCTCGAGCCAGGATTCGACGACAAAAGTCTCGGTGTAGTGATGCGCCCGCTCGACGTTCGCGAGCAGGCCCCAACTGATCGCGCCGTCGCGCCGGCGGATGCGGCGCACGCGGCCCATGATGCGGCGAAAATGGCGGGCGCTGTCAGGCGCTATCACGTACTCCACGGTGACGACCACCGGCCCGTCGTGCGGCGCAAGTTCCGTGGCCATATTCGGCGCCGGCCAATTTACCGAGGGCGACAGGTCGAGCTCCTCGCCCTTAACGATCCGCAGGCGGTGCGTAGCGGCCAGACCGAGCAGCAGGCCGATGCCGGCGGCGGTGAACGCGGTCGACATACTGAACGCGGTGGCGACATAGCCCCATAGCGTGGCGCCCACCGCGAGCGAACCGAAGAAAATCAAGATCGACACCGCCAGCGCGCGTCCGCGCACCCAGCTCGGAACAACGGCTTGAATGCTCGCGTTGAACGTGGAGAGCAACGTCAGCCACGCGCCCCCGGCGATGAATAGCGCGACATGGACCAGCGGGAGAAACGGCGCCCACGCGAGCACGAAAAGTTGCGTCGCGAAGACGATGACGGCCGCCGCGACGATGCGCTCCGTCGGAAGGCGTGCCCGTGCGCGCGACAAGAACACGGCGGCGAGAACCGCGCCGGCGCCGAAGAAGCCTAAGAGAATGCCGTAGCCGGTGGGACCGCGGCCGAGATGGAAGCGCGCGAACGTTGGCAGTAGCGCGAGCATGGCAACCGCAAACACGGTGAAGCAGCTCGAGCGGCCCAGCACCGACAGCACCGCCGGCGCGTGCCGCACGTAGCGCACGCCGGTGCGTATTGCGCCGAGTACGCGCTCGGCCGGCAACACGGTCGTGACCGGTTCGCGCCGCCAGCGATACAGTACATACACCACGCCGCAGAACGACAATGCGTTCAACGCAAAGTTTGCCGCCGGCCCGATGGCCGCGATCAGCAGTCCGCCGATAGCCGGGCCAACCGAGCGCGCCAAGTTGATCGAGGCGCTGTTCAACGCGATGGCGGGCGTGAGTTGCGCGCGCGGCACGAGCTCGGCCATCGTGGCTTGCCATGCGGGCGCGTTCAATGCCGTGCCGACGCCGAGCGCGAACGTAAGCAGAAGCAGCGACAGCGGCGTCGTCAACCCGGCGAACGTCAGGACGGCGAGCGCGGCGGCGGCAATCAGCATGAGCGTTTGCGTGAACAACAACAGTCGCCGTCGGTCGAGCACGTCGGCGAGGGCGCCGGCCGGCAGCGCGAACAGAAACATCGGGAACGCGCTGGCGGTGCGCACCAGCGCGATCATCACCGGAGACGATGACATCGAGGTCATGAGCCACGCGGCGCCGACGTCTTGAATCCACGTTCCGATGTAGGAGGCGAACGCCGCGATCCATAGCCAGCGAAACAGCGGCTGGCGCAACGGCACCCATGGCGAATGTGTTTCGGCGGAAGAAGCAGTTATCGGGTTGGTGCTCACGCGATGGCGATAGATCGACTTGCACGCGATCTTAGCGCGAATTGCGGGGGTGGTCGATCGCGCTTCGCGCGAGTCGGCGAGTGCGTAATAAATTCTACTTGCGGTTCCCGAACCGCGGTC
>JBGPCS010000387.1:0-3115 GCA_041481875.1 Sulfurifustaceae bacterium | reverse complement strand
ATCGGTCTCGGCGATATGCCGGAAGGCTTCGCGCAGCGCGGCGTCGGCGTCCACGCCGAGCGGCGTCAAATACGTCGGCGTACGCTCGAGCGCCCGCAGACGATAGTCGATGCCGCTATCGACGCGAACGACGTCGAGGCGGTTCTTCAGCAGCTCGATCGCCGGCAGGAAGTCTTCGCGCTTCAGGCCATCCTTGTACAATTCATCGGGAGCATAGTTGGACGTCATGCAATACACGACGCCCAGATCCATCGTTCGATGCAACAGCCGTTCGAGGATCATCGCATCGGCGATATCGTTGACGTGCATCTCATCGAAGCAAATGAGGCGCGCGCGGCGCGCGATGCGCTCGGCAAGGAGGTCGAGCGGGTTTTCGTTCCCCTTGAGCTTGCCGAGCTCGCGGTGCACGTCGCGCATGAATTGATGAAAGTGCACGCGCTGCTTGCGCACGAGCGGCACGCAGCCGTAGAAGCTATCCATCAGAAAGCTTTTGCCGCGGCCGACCCCGCCCCAGAGATAGACCCCGCGCGGCAGCGACGGATGCACAACCAAGCGGTGCAGCGGTGTGCGCCGCTTCGCCTTGTAGGCGCGCCACTCGTCATGCAGTCGTTGCAACCGATCGACCGCAAGCTCCTGCGCGGCATCGGCGATGAAACCGCGCCGATCGAGCGCACGGTAGTACACCGCGCGCACGTCGGCGCCGTCGGTGTCGGTATGGGTGGATGGGTCCTGCAAAACGAAGCGAATTCTACCTTAGGCAATCACATGCGATCAGACCGGTGAACGAGGTAAATCCCTGAAAATGCTCCGTGGCGCGAGGTACGGCGGTGAACAAAAAAATCGCCCCGCCGGTCTTTGCCGAGCGGGGCAATTCACCGATACCTCGAACGCCTCCCTACAATACATGCTTCACGCGCGTCATGACGCAGCCCAGTCTCGCGTCACCGCTCGCATCCGTGCCGGATAGATAATCCCTCTTTGTTGTGGTTCGGGAAGAAGGGATTGGTTCGCGTTGTCGCTTACCGACGCCCCCCTCGGTACCCCTGATGTGCGGGCCCGCTGTTTCAAGACACCAATGCGGATAAGGCTCGCGCTTGCATCTATAGACAGTCGTAACCGGCACTAGCAGGATCACCGTTACCGACGATAGCCCTGCGCATCGGCTCGGTCAATGTAAACTCGCGAAACGGCGGATTTTTCTGTCATCGGCGCGGGTTGTACATAGTTATCCTGAGCAGCCGCCATCAGGCCCGCTAGGTGCAATCGCGTCGCAAGAACCTGACTGAAGCGATACCATGCTCAACTCTCGGCGCCGGCGGCGGAACGTTCGACCCTGGAACGACCTTGGCCAGGTTCCCATGTTTGGAGAGCACACGTAGGATTCCACCATGCCCAATCAACCCGAAGCCGTCGGTTTGTCGTCCGCAAAACTCAAGTATCTCGACGAATATATGCACCGCCGCTACGTCGAGGCGGGAAGGCTGCCGTGTGCGCTTATGCTGGTGGCTCGGCGCGGGGAGATCGCGCATTTGACCACGATCGGGCGCATGGATATCGAACGCGACCGCCCGCTTCGCGAAGACACGATCTTTCGCATCTACTCCATGACCAAGCCGGTGACGAGCGTCGCCTTCATGATGCTGGTCGAGGAAGGTCTGGTCGCGCTCGACGATCCGGTGCATCGCTACATTCCCGCGTGGCGCGATCTCGGTGTGTTCGTCACCGGGTTCCTCGACACGTTTCGTACGAAGCCGCCGGAATGGCCGATGCAAATCGTCGATCTGCTGCGCCACACCTCGGGCCTAACGTACGCGTTTCAGCAACGCACCAACGTCGACGCGGCGTATCGCAAGCTCGGCATCGGCGAGCTGGAACGAACCGGCACGCTCGACGCGATGGTCGAACACTTGGCGAAATTACCGCTCGAATTCTCGCCGGGCACCGCGTGGAATTACTCCGTCTCGACCGATGTGCTCGGTTATCTGATCGGAAAAATCTCCGGGATGCCGTTCGAGCAATTCCTGAAGAAGCGGATTTTTGAACCGCTCGGAATGCCCGACACCGGTTTTCACGTTCCCGAAGACAAGGTCGATCGCTTCGCCGCGTGTTACACCGCCACGCCCGAGCAGCGCATGCGTTTGCAGGACGATCCGCGCAAGAGCCCCTATCTCAAGCCGGCAACCTTCTTCTCCGGCGGCGGCGGTCTCGTATCCACCGCCGGCGACTATCTACGGTTCTGCCGCATGCTGCTGGCCGGCGGAACCCTCGATGGCGCGCGGTTGCTAAGCCCGAAGACGATCGAGCTGATGACGATCAATCATCTGCCGGGCGGGAAGGAGTTGTCCGAGCTGTCGGTGTCGGCGTTCAGCGAAATCGCCTGGCCCGGGCTGGGTTTCGGGCTCGGCTTGTCGGTTCTGATCAATCAGGCGCGCGCGCTGCTGCCGGGCAACACCGGCGACTTCGCTTGGGGCGGCGCGGCCAGCACTTATTTCTGGATCGACCCGCGCGAAGAGCTGATCGCGATTTTTCTGACTCAACTGCTGCCCTCGCGCGCGTACCCGATCCGCCGCGAGATGCGCACGCTGGTCTACTCCGCTTTCACGGAATCGAACGCGTCGCCAAACCGGCGATAAACGCCGCCGACCATAAGTAAATGTAATTGCACACCGGGCATTGACCGCGGTCCGGCGCGCAAGCAGGATACGCGCGGCGTAATCGACTCAACACCAATAAGAGGAGGTTTCATGAGACCTGAACTGAGCTTGCTCGTGTGGGCTGTCGTTCTTACGTTCGTACAGATGCTGATCGCGATGCAGGGCATGACGATGCAGGTCGGCTTGCCCAAGCTCGCTGGAAATCGCGAGGGGCTGCCCGAATTCAAAGGCTGGGCCGGTCGCGCCGTTCGGGCGCACCTCAACATGCTGGAGAATCTGGTCCTATTCGCCGCGCTGGTGCTCGTCGCGGTGATCAGCAACAAAGCCAATGCCACCACGTTACTCGGCGCTCAAATCTTTTTCTGGGCGCGCGTTGCGCACGCGGCGATTTATCTTGCCGGCATTCCGTGGCTGCGCACCGGCGCGTGGACCGTTTCCATGGTTGGCTTGGTTATCATTTT
>JBGPCS010000386.1:0-3133 GCA_041481875.1 Sulfurifustaceae bacterium | reverse complement strand
GGCGACTTTCGCCGCTAGGGAACCTCTGATTAAGTGAACATTCACCGCAAAGGCGCAAAGGACGCGAAGAAATACATGAGATTTTTATCGAGAAAACCCTTTGCGCTCTCTGCGTCTTTGCGGTGAGAAATAGTTTTGGGGACTTATTCAGAGCTTCCCCAAGCGACGCGCCGCGTTGGGTGCAAATCGCCTGCGCGCATCCAGATTCGCACGGGACTCGTATGACCGGACGAAGTCACCGAAAGGCGACGCGTGTCGCCTCGCCCTTCGGACCGCGCTGTCCGTTTGCCGCTGATATCGAACGTCGGTGGGCCGACCCGTGCCCGGCGTCGTTCACGATCGGTTGATAGCGTACGCGCCACTACTTAACATGCGCCTTCAAGAACCAAGAACACTCAGCGGAAGGAGAGGCGATTACTAACCCACCGCCAAGCGATGTATTACCCGATTTACTCGCTCGCTGCGCTTTGGGCGACCAAGCGGCGTTCGCGCGTCTATACGAGCAAACGTCGCCAAAACTGTTTGGCGTCGCCGTACGTATATTGAGGGACAGCCGAGCGGAGGAGGTGCTGCAGGAAGCGTTCGTCAAAATTTGGCATCGCGCCGCCGACTACCGCCCGGACAAGGGCTCGCCGATGACGTGGATGGCGACCATCGTGCGCAATCGCGCGCTCGATTTACTGCGTCGGCCCGACGTGGAATCGGCGCTGGAAGATGAGGACATGTGGGAAAGCGATGTACCCGGTCCGCTGGACCAGGCCATGCAAAGTGCCGACGCGCGTGCGCTGATGCGCTGCCTCGAGCAATTGGACAACCAGCAGCGCCAAGTCGTTACGCTGGCGTTTTTCCATGGGCTCGCGCATGCTGATTTGGCGCGCCATCTGAAACAACCGCTCGGTACCGTCAAGAGTTGGATACGCCGCAGCCTGCAGCGGCTGCGAGGATGTTTAGAGTCGTGAACTACGGTAATCCACAATTGCGTGAATTGCTGGCGGGCGAATATGTCCTCGGCACGCTCGCGGGATCGGCGCGCTTGCGCTTCGAGCAGTTGCTGCGCGAGGACGCCGCGCTCCGAGACGTCGTGACGAAATGGGAGCAGCGGCTTGCGCCGCTGGCGGAAGCGGTGCCGCCGGTTACGCCGCCCAAGCGCGTATGGGCGCAGATCGAGCGCAGCATCGCGCCCAAAGCGCGCGGCGCGTGGCAACCGGTTGGATTGTGGCGCCCGCTCGCGCTGCTCGCGACGACGTTCACTTTGGTTTTGGCCCTCTACGTCTATTTCGCGAGCGACAGCGGCGCGCCCGCACTTCGCCAGAGCTACGTCGCCGTATTGAACGACCAGCAAGCCCAGCCGACTTGGCTCGTCAGCGCCGCGGATTTCAAGCAAATCACCGTCAAGGCGCTCAAGGCGCCGCCGCAAGACGCCGACAAAGCTTATGAGTTGTGGTTGTTGCCTGGTGGCGACAAGCCGCCGCGCTCCCTCGGCTTGCTGCCCGAAGCGGGCAGCAAGACCGTCAACGTACCGGAAGAGCTGCGCCTGGCGATGGCGGCCGGCAAAGTTCTCGCCGTCAGCGTCGAGCCCAAGGGCGGTTCGCCGACAGGATTGCCGACGGGGCCGGTGTTGTATACGGGAGTGTTGTTGCAGACCGGTTAGGGGACTGCAAGTAGCGGCGTCGATATCCTCGGACGCGACGATATTCGCGGCGGAAGGGACGACGCCGCGCGCGCTCATCGTCTGCACGCCGGCGATCGGAGTCGCCGCCCACCATTACGAGCCGCTCGCGCGCGAGATCGCGCGATATGGCTTTGGCGTGACGACGGCCGAGCTTCGCGGCGTCGGCTCGAGCAGCGTGCGTGCGCGCCGCGGCGTCGACTTCGGATACCGCGAGCTGATCACCGACGACTTACCCGCGGTGATCGACGCGATCCGCGCGATATACCCCACCGCCCCGCTGCTGCTCCTCGGCCACAGCATCGGCGCGCACGTGAGCGCGATGTACACGACGCTCGATCTTGAACCCGTACGCGCGCTCATCTACATCGCCGCGGGCACGTCCTACTTCAAGAGCTGGCGATTTCCCGGCAGCGCAATCTTGTACGCCCTCGCGCTGCTCACGCGCACGACGAGCATGGTGCTCGGCTATTTTCCGGGGCGCGCCTTCGGCGTATTTGGAACCGAGGCGCGGCGGCTAATGCTCGAGTGGTCCACGCTGACGACGCGCGGCCGGTTCAACATCCGCGGAAGCGCTCACGACTTCGAGCGCACGTTGACCGAGATAACGTTGCCGATTCTGGCGTTGTCGTTCGAAGGCGATCGCTTCGCGCCCGCGACGGCCGTCAGACATCTTCTCGCGAAGACGCCGCGAGCGACGATCACGCACACTCACCTGCGGCCCATCGACGTCGGCGCGTCGGCGCTCGATCATTTTCGGTGGACCAAGTACCCCGCACGGATCGCCGCGCTCATCGCGCAATGGATCTCCGAGACGCCGAGTGTTTTACCAACACCAGTAACGAACGGCGCACGCCGATGACCGGAACCCACGGAAAATCTCATGTAGGTTGAGTGAAGCGAAGCGCGACCCAACACAATATTACGTTGTTGGATTGCGCCGATCGCGCGCCCGATCGCCACACACAGAGTCCAGATCGTGGCAACGGGTTCCGAGCGGAATCGAGTCCTCAGAACCCGACCTCCCTCCACAATATCGCGAGCGCGGAACGCAGAATGTGAAAACCGGGCGCTTCCCACGTACCGCGAATCACGACGGTGCCGCGCCAGCTCTGGTTCGCGAGACTCCCGGGATCATCGACGGTCGTCAGCGTCACGCGATAAATCGCGCGCTCGGGAATTAGCTGGCCCTGCTTCTCGCGCGTGACGACCGAGCCGCCGAAGGGCGCGGCGAGGAGTCCGTTCGTGAGCACGTGGGTCGCGTCGCGATCGACCGCCGCCACGCGCAGCGGCAAGTACGGGCCTTCGAGACCGTCGGCGTAGAAGCGCGCGCGATCGCCGACTGTCACGCGCCGCAACATATCTTCATCGACATAGGTCTCGACGCGCCACTCGCCGGACTGCACCAGCACCGCGAGACGTTCGCCGCGCCCGACCCATGCGCCTGGGCGCAGGTCCGGATCG
>JBGPCS010000385.1:0-3139 GCA_041481875.1 Sulfurifustaceae bacterium | reverse complement strand
GCCAGGATTCGAACCTGGGAATGCCGGAATCAAAATCCGGTGCCTTACCGCTTGGCGACACCCCATCAACTGCGCCGCAAGATTCACTGCGTCGTACCTATTTCAGTAAAGCTCGAAATCAAATCCGATGCGCTACTGTCGCGACGCTTCAAAAAGTCTGGAAACTTTCAGCCGGTCTCGCGCAGCAACGGGTGCCGATTCATCCCGCGCGTCACAAAACCGGTACCGCCGGCGGGCGCGCTCGCGAGAATGCTCCGGCCCTGCTCCGCATCGGCCACTTCAAGGAACGCAGCACCGCCAGACCCGGTCATGCGCGTTCGCCCATGCCGTGCCAAATAGGAAAACGCTTGCTCAACCTCGGGATAGCGCCCTCGTACCACCGCTTCGAGATCGTTTCGGCCGGAGCCTCCGTGAAGGTCGCGTATTGTCCGGGGCGGGGTATAGGGTGTCAATCCGCGCGCGCGCGCGAACGCGGCAAAAACCTCGGCCGTCGGCACCTGTATCGGCGGAACGAGCACGACATACCACGGTTCCGGCAACTCGATCGGCGTCAGACGCTCTCCGACGCCTTCGGCGAAGGCGGCGCGACCACGGACAAACACCGGTACATCGGCACCCAGCTTGAGTCCGAGATCCGCAAGTTCATCGGTCGACAGGCCCGTCTGCCACAGCTCATTCAACGCGCACAGCGTCGTCGCGGCGTCCGAGCTTCCGCCGCCGAGACCGCTGCCGACCGGAATACGCTTCTCAATCGTCACGTCAACGCCGCGAGAAACACCCGCGGTTTTCTTCAGCAGGCGCGCCGCGCGCAATGTCAGGTCGGCGGCGGCGTCAACGTGGCGCAACTCGCGCGTGCGGCGGATTTCCCCGTGCGGCGTCACGCGGAAGCTCAGCGCATCGGAGTAATCGAGAAACTGAAACGCCGTTTGCAGCAAATGGTACCCATCGGAACGCCGCCCGATCACATGAAGAAACAGATTGATTTTCGCGGGCGCGGGCCAATGCATGACCGTGAGGGCGGCTGGTGATTGCTCGGGCTGATCTTATCTCATCTCATACCGTTTCGAATTATTCGACCGCGGCGCTCGGCGAGGAGCCGCCCAGGGTCCACGTTTCGACGACGAAGCGAGCCTCGAGAACCGTATCGTGCGATGCCTGGCTACCGCGTTTAACGAACACGCGGCGCGGCAATTCGTAGGAACCTTGGGTCGTGTAGTCGAGAAATTGAACCACCCATCCGGCTTGTTCAAGTGACTTGAGCCGACCCCAGGCGTCGAGCTCCACGCGCGGCGCGGTGTCCGGCGCCGGGATGCCCACGATCCACCACCGCAACGACTCGAGCGGCAAGCGCCAACCGGTCACCCGTGCAAGCAATTCCTGCAACGACGCGCCGCGATATATTTTGTTGCCCGCGTCGCGCAGCTCCGCACCGCGTTCGTCTTGAGTGATGCGAACACGGCCGCCGCCAAACGGTCCGGCGAGATCGATGCGATGCGTGTCGCGATCGCATCTCCAATAGACGGAGGCATTGATACCCTCCTCCTCCGTGCGCAACGCCAACCGCCCGCGCAATTCCCAGCCCGCGAGACGCGCGAGCGCCGATTGCCGCGTTTCCCATACCGCCTGTGGATTCTCGACGGCCGGCCGCTCGGGAAGCGCGACGCAACCGATGAGCAGCATCGCGGCAAGGATGGGAACGAAGCGCACCGGCGGATTGTGCAGAAGTTCGGGCCGGAATCAAACAGGGGCACGTTCGCACCTTCCCGTCCCGCCCGTGCGCGGAAGGCCTTTGCGCTGAGGCGCTTCGAGCCGATTTGTGACGGTGCCCGCCCGAAGGCGCGCGGGCGATGCGCTTACTGCTTGAACTTCCTGATGACGTCGCGCAACGCTTCGTTGTCCGGGGTGTCGTGCAAGGCGCGACTCCATATCGACTCCGCCTCCTTGCGATCGCCGGCCACCCACAATACTTCTCCGAGGTGCGCGGCGATTTCCGCGTCGCTACGTATTGCGAGCGCACGCTTCAAGAACTTAAGCGCCTCGACGTTGTCTCCCTGGCGATAACGCAACCAGCCGATGCTGTCCAACACGAACGGATCGTCGGGTTTCTGCTCGAGCGCTTGGAGCAGCAACGTCTGCGACTCCGCGTAACGACTCGTGCGATCCGCCAGCGTGTATCCCAGCGCGTTTAGCGCGTTGACGTTCTTCGGATCGTGTTCGAGGATCGCGCGCAGGTCGCTCTCGAGGATTGCGAGCATATTGAGCCGCTCGGCGACCAGAGCGCGCGCGTAAAGCAGATCCTTTTCTCCGGGTAGTTGTTCCAACGCGCCGTTCAGCAATGTGAGCGCCTCGCGAAAATCTTTCACGTCGCGCAGCACCTGCTCCTCAGCGAGCACTCGCTGCACTTGCTGCTGGTCGCTCTCCGTCGGTATCGCCTTCAGCAGGGTGCGCGCCCGCGGCACATTTCCCTGCTTGGCCGTCACCATCGCGAGACGTAGTTGCGCCTCGAAGTAGTGCTCACCCGACTTTATCTCGGCGTACCAGCGCCCAGCGTCGGAGTAGCGTTTGTTCTGTTCCAGCACCTGGCCCAAGTAGATCCGCACCTGATCGTTGTCGGGACGCAGCGTCAGAACCCGTTTGAGATACGTCTCCGCCTCGTCCAGCCGATTAGTCTGCAACGCCAGGAGGCCGACGGCGTAGACGGTGTCTGCGTCATCCGGGGCTTCGCCGGCCACTCGTTTAAACTGCTCGCGCGCCTGTTCCCATTGCTTCTGGTCGATGAGGTGACGCGCGTAGTGTAGGCGCACGCCGGTCGCGCGTGGATTTGCCTTCAAGAATTCTTCGAAATAGCGTTGCGCACCGGCGGTATTCTTCTGCGAAACCAAAATGCGCGCCTTGAACAGCGCCGCATCTTGCCAATCGGGCTTGCGCGCCAACGCGCGGTCCACGGCCGCCTCCGCCGCGTCGAGGTCGCCGGCGCGCACCGCGAGATGAGCGAGCGCGAACTGGGCTGCCGCTACATTGGAGTATGGCTCGATCAACTCGCGCATGAAGTTGACGGTATTGTCCCGCGGGCCGGCGCGGCCGAGCAGCGCGGCGATGCGAAGTAGCGCTTGATCGAGGTTGTTGCGTGAACGTTCGG
>JBGPCS010000384.1:0-3141 GCA_041481875.1 Sulfurifustaceae bacterium | reverse complement strand
TGCTCGCGTTCGCCGGCGGCGGCGGATTTTCGCGCGGCACGGCCACCACGATGGTGGAGAGCCTTAATCGCGGTGGCGCCGTCCGGTGCAACGGCGTAGTTACGACCGTGCCGACGGCATGGAAGACGCGCGAGATCGACTTCGGCAACGGCCCCGTGCTCACCGTCACGATACCGTGGGGTGATGTCTCGACGGCGTTCCACACGACTGGCATCGGCAACATCGAGGTATACACCGCCGTGCCGCCGGCGTTGATCCGCTCGATGCGCCTTAGCCGCCACATCGGTTGGCTGCTGGCGCTGCCGCCGGTGCAGACATTTCTTAAGAGCAGGATCAAAGCCGGCCCACCCGGTCCGAACGCGCAGACGCGCGATACGACCGAGAGCCGGATATGGGGCCAAGTGCGGAACGCTACCGGCCACGCGGCGACCGCGCGCTTGCGCACACTGAACGGATATACGTTGACCGCGATGACGGCGCTGCGCATCGTGCAAGAAACGCTCGCCGGGCGAGCGCAGCCCGGTTTTCAAACGCCGGCGCGCGTCTTCGGCGCCGATTTCATTTTGCAGTTCGACGGTGTGCGCCGCGAAGATATCCGCTAACGGCGACCTTGAATGCACCCGCTCGGCGCGGGGCGGAATGCGCAAGTTGCGCGTGGCTTCGGAGAAAGGCAGTTATGCACTGCTTCTCGTCATCCGGATGAAGCAACGATACAAAACGGAACCGCCACGCCGAAAGTACCGAATACCGACGAATCGCTACCTCCGGCCGGGTGCTTTTGCTCCCGAAGCGGCGGCCGAACGTCGCGGCGCCTTGCGTCGCCTCCGGGCTGAACTAACTTTATATGAGGCACATCCATCCACGTCGCCCAGAAGAACCGCTGCTACCCGATGCAGACTCGTACTCGCACGATACCGACCGGTACCGGCGGCTCCAACGCGTTGCCGGTCGGCTACCAACTCGATGCGTACACCATCGCCGCGGTGTTGGGCGAAGGTGGCTTTGGCATCACGTATCGGGCCCGCGACAACAAGCTCGGCGTCGACGTCGCGATCAAGGAGTACTTCCCGACCGTCTACGCCAGCCGAGCGGAGTCCTCGACCATCTTCCCGCGGTCGGGAATGGACGAAGAAAACTACCGTTGGGGATTGCACGAGTTCCTCAAGGAAGCGCAGGCGCTCGCCAAGTTCAAACACGCGCACATCGTGCGCGTGCTGCGGTTTTTCGAGACGAACGGCACCGCCTACACCACCATGGAGTACGAAGAGGGCGAGACGTTGACGTCGCACCTGCGCAAGCACGGCGGCGTGCTGAACGAAGCGGCGTTACTGCAACTCTTCCTCCCGATCCTGAACGGGCTGCAGGCGGTGCACGACGCCGGTCTGCTGCATCTCGATATCAAGCCCGACAACATTTATCTGCGCGCCAACCAGCAACCGATGCTCATCGACTTCGGTTCGTCGCGCCAAATGCGCGGCGACGCCGTGGGCAAGGTGACGCTCACGCCGGGCTACTGCGCACTCGAGCAATACCCCGGCCACGGCGACATCGGCGCCGCGTCCGACGTTTATGGCATCGGTGCCGCGCTCTACCGCTGCATCACCGGCAAGAATCCGATCGACGCCCTCGAACGTCACCGCGTCTTCGGGCGCACGCGCATCGATCCGCTCGCGGCGGCGGCAACGTTCGATCGGCCGATGTATCACGCGTACATCCGCGAATGCATCGATCGCTCGTTGAAGCTAACCGCCGCCGATCGGCCCCCTTCCGCTCATGCGCTGCAACAAGGCCTGATGGGCAAGGACATGACGAAGGTCGCGCGCCCATCCTCGGCGCTGCTCTATCGCCCCGGCGCCGGCTACATCGGTATCGTTTTACCCGCGGAGAGGCGAAAAATATTCCGCCGGCGCTACACGTTCTTTGAGAAACTGGTCGCGATATCCGTTTTCCTCGTGACGTTCGTCGTTATCACGCCGAAGTTCATGGTCGATACCGGGCGGATTACCCCGTACGACGTCTACACCTGGATCGACGACACCAAATCCGACACCGTGAATCGGGCAAGGGAGCTCGGCGACTTTATCAACGAACGTCTGTTCGGCGTGACACCGCGGCCGAAAGTGGCGCCAACCGCGCCGACGAAGCGCGCGAAGCCGGCGGAAGCGGCGGCACCCGCGGCGATTGCGCCCAAACAACCGTTCGGTGCCGACAAACAGCAAATCGTTGAGATTCCGATGCCGGACCAACCGCCGCGCGCGATCGGCTTTCTCAAGCACGGCGCCATTCTCGCCGTCGCGATGGAAGACGGACTCGTGCGATTGTGGGACGTCCAGACCGCCGCCGCGCGCACGACGTTGCCGACGCGCGTCCTCACGCCCGCCGCGCTCGGCGTTTTTCCGAACACGCAGTGGTTTGCCGCAATGGATCGCGATCAGGGAATCGCGATCTTCGATTCACTCGGCAACTCCGAGCTCGTGCTGAGCAACGACCCGCCGCATCCCGTCATCGCGATCACCGTGTCCACCGAGGGACGCTTGCTGGCAGAAGCGGCCGAGGACGGAACCGTCGCCATCTGGGAGCTATCTCAGAAACGCCGGTTGCATTCGCTAAGCGCCGGTAGGAGCCCCGCTCAAGTGCTCATCTTCTCGCCGGATGAGCACCTACTCGTCTCCGGCGATGCCGCCGGTGGAATGACGATGTGGAGCACCGTGGATGGTGCACTGGTATCTCACCGGCGCGCCCACCAGCGCGCGGTGGCGGCGGCCGCGTTTTCACCCGACGGCCGGCTATTGGCGTCCGTCGACACCGCAGGCGACCTGCGGCTCTGGTCGATCCCGAGCATCGGCGAGGACTGGGCGCCCGGCCGCACGTTCGCCGACGCACCGGCCACGGTGAATGGCCTCGCCTTCAGCCCCGACAGCCAATGGTTGATCGCCACCGGCGCAGCCGACAGCGTCTACGTCTGGGACGTCGAAGGCGGAACGCTCGAGCACCGGATGACAACCGACCGCAAGCGCTTGCGCGCGCTCGCGGTAACCCGCGATGGGAAATGGGTCGCCGCGGTGGGCGACGACAATGTCGTACGGGTTTGGAAGTAGCGGACCGCGGTTCGGGAACCGCAAGTAGAATTTATTACGCACT
>JBGPCS010000383.1:0-3142 GCA_041481875.1 Sulfurifustaceae bacterium | reverse complement strand
GTCGATATCGCCGTCGACTCGACGCATCACCAAGCGCGTCCAGCGATCGCCCAGTGCGCGCGCTTCTACGCTCTGCGGTGCGAGCTTGCGATCCATGGCGGCGCGAGCATCGGTGACCAACGCCTTCCACTTGTCTTCGCCCTCGCTGCCGGGAACCATCAGTCGATTCAGCTCTTCCGGCGAGCAATATTTGTCGTAGTGACTGAACAGCTCTACCGTCGCCAACCAATCGCCGGGGTCGGGTTCGTTGCCTTGGGCCAAGCGCTCGCGCAATTGCAGCAGTCGAGAACGCAACGCCGTCGCATGTTCAATCTGCGCGTCCAACTCCGCGAGCTGCTGCGCGATCATCTCCGGAATCATCGCGCCGTCTCTCGCCAGTACCGTTTGAACTTCCGTCAACGACAGGCCCAGACGCCGCAACCCCTGGATGCGGTACAACTGCAAAACGTCGTCCTGCGTGTACAAGCGGTAGCCGGATTCGGAACGCTTCGACGGAACGAGCAACCCGATGGCGTCGTAGTGATGCAGCGCTCGCACGGTTAGTCCGGCGAGCTTGGCAAGATGGCCTACGGTAAACGACATTCGACCTCTCTGTGGGAATCCCGAAGTGGATTGTGAAGCCTATCGCAACGTGAGGGTCAAGAGGGCGAACGATACAAAGTGCTTAAGCTGCTCGAATCTTGGTGCAAGGAAGGCTGTGTTTAGCGACCTGCCGGAGAAGATTGACAGGAATGAGCTGGAGTTCCTGTTGCTGCTGCGCGAGAAGATCACCGCCTTCGTCGTCATTCTCGCGATAGGTCAGTTCAACATCCCCGACCGTGTCTTCGAGCCGGCGTTCTGATGATGTTCGGCGGGGTTGTGCTCGCGTTGGCGCTGGCATTTGGCATCGGCGGCAACAAGTGGGCGGCGGATAAACTAGACAAAATGGAAAAGGGAAAGCTCGGTAACGTCCATCATATGAAGAAGGCGGCGTAATCCGTTTCGCAGAAAGTCGGATTCGACCGCTTCGTTCTTTATCAACCGGCGCCAAAAGGCGCCGGTTGTTTTTGTATCGCTTCCTGCCCTACCGAATCCCGTAGCACCAACTTGAAAGGGACCGACGCTCCGCTCGATCGCTATCGCATGCTCGGCGTTAGCCGCATCGATCACAAATTGTACGACGGCGCGCGCCACGAAGTGCTGAACGAGAGCAACCGCGATCAGGATGTAGCCCGGGTGAGCGAAGCGGAATCCGGGACCTAGAGATCATCCAGCCGATAAACACGCTTCGCCGTGTCGTGAAAAAGTGCGGCCTTCTCCGCCGCAGTAAAATTCTCCGTCAGGCGTTTGAACGAATTCCACAGCACCGCGTACGAACATGACGCCTTGTCCACCGGGAAGTTGCTTTCGAACAGGCAACGCTCGACGCCGAAGCGTTCGATAGTGTGCAGGTAGTAGCGCTTAGTGGCGGCGACGAGCTCTGCCGATGTCGGCGGTTTGGCGCGCTTGTGCCAACCAAAGCCGTTGATCGCCATGTTGATGCCGCCGAGTTTGGCGACCACGTTCGGGCACTTCGCTAACTCGTCGATCGACTTGCGCCAGTCGTTGAATACGTCGTCGCTCTTGCCCGCGTACGGTCCGATGCCGAGCGGACCGCCGAAGTGATCGAGAACGATGGTGGTATCCGGAAATACGCGCGCGAGATCGGTAAGCTCGGCGAGTTGCGGATGGTAAAGCCACGCGTCGAACGAAAGTCCGAGCGTTTTGAGCTGCGCGAAACCTTCGCGAAATGTTTTGGCGAGCAGCAGCCCCTCGGGCGGATTCGTGTGCGACTTGCGAATGTCGTCACTCGCATGCCACCCCGCCGCATGACGGATGCCGCGAAAGCGATTGGGACTGGCCCGTACGTGAGCTTCCAACACTTCCCGCACCGCGACTCCGAGCGACAGATCGGCAAAACTCACGATGCCCGCGGCCACGCGCGTTGCGCCATACGTGCCGCTCGCGCTCATCGCGGCAATGCCCTGCACGAATTCCGTTTCACCCACGGGACGTAGCGACGCGGGTCCGCCGGCGCGATACATCGACCCGCATTCCATGAACACCGTCGCGACCACATTGTGGCCGCTTCGGATATCGGCCAGAAGCTCATCTAATAAGTAGCGCCCGTTCGCGACCTTGGGGTAGTCCCATAGGTGATGATGCGGATCGATGATGGGCAGGGCCGGCTCAAGCGGCGCTTCTTCAACTTGATCGAGCCACAAATGAGTCTGGGTCATATAACCTCGCGGTAGACGTCGGCTGCATTACGTTAAGGAAGCTCTGATCAGTTGCCGTGCTTCGACAAGCCTGTCCTGAGCGCAGTCGAAGGGCTCAGCCCCCACCCCAACCCACCCCCGCTTGCGGGGGAGGGAGAGGGAGGGGGAATGGCACGAACGGATTCACGATAAGAACCGTTCGACGTGATCTCGTCAAAGGCCGCACAAATGCTTGCTCAGAGTTTCTTACCGTTGTTCGTAGTTGCTCGTCCGGTTTTCCTCCGGTTTGTGAGATTACTCTTGCCGGCGGATGTAGTTGTCTCATTAGAGACCCAAGTCGATCAAGTCCTGGCGCACGGCGCGACCCATGCCTTATGCTGACCGGCATCCTCTCATTGCAAAAACACCCATATGACGACTTCAAACGACACTTCAGTGGCCGATCGCACCGCATCCACGTCCAACGACGTCGCCGCCTACGTCCGCGCGGCGAGCGCCAAAGCTTGGGAAGTGCCCGGCTTGCCCGCGAACGTCAAACTTCGTCCCATCCACAAAGTTGGTATTATCGGCGCCGGAACGATGGGAAACGGCATTGCCCATGTATTTGCACAAAACAATTTTAGTGTAACCCTAATCGATGTAAATCCATCACAATTGCAAAGGGCTTTAGCCACCATTACTAAAAACTTAGACAGGCAGGTTGCAAAAGCAAGTATCACCGAAGAACAGAAAGCGGCAACGCTGCAAAATATCACTACGCAGTCGCACATACCCGATGGCGTAAAGAATGCTCAATTGATTGTGGAAGCCGCAACAGAAAACATAGACCTCAAACTGGATATTTTCAGGCAGATGGATATATCATCGCCTGCGGATTGTATTTTGGCCACTAATACTTCTTCTAT
>JBGPCS010000382.1:0-3169 GCA_041481875.1 Sulfurifustaceae bacterium | reverse complement strand
TGCCCCGTTCGGCGATATAGGCACCGAACATGTTGGTCAGCCGTTCCGACGGGAATGCCACGCGCACCTGGAATTTCGCTTGGTATTCCGTCAGCGTCGCGAACCCGGCGAGTTTAGGTCTGGCGGCACGCTCGAAACCTTGAAAGTCCGAGTCGACGAAAGCGCTTGTTAGTTGTCGCGCGCGGTCGGCGCGGAAATTCATGAAGATAACGGCGTCGCCATCTACGATGCGTATCGGTGTTTCGTTCGCCGCCGCGATCGCCGTTGGTTTCACGAACTCATCGTTTTCGCCGCGCTGGTATGCGCCTTCGAGCGCCGCCATGGCGCTCGCCGCGACGTGTTCGGCGCGGGCGAGCGTCAGGAGATCGTACGCCTGCTGCACGCGTTCCCAGCGTTTGTCGCGATCCATGGCGAAGTAGCGCCCACAGATCGATGCGATGCGCCCGACGCCGAGCGCGGAGAATTTTCGTTCCAGCGCCGCGAGCGACGCAGCGGCGCTTCGCGGCGGCGTGTCACGGCCATCCAGGAACGCGTGCACGTAGACCTTCTTCGCCCCGCGTTTGGCAGCGAGATCGGCCATGGCGTGGATCTGATTTTCGTGACTGTGCACACCGCCCGGCGAAAGCAGACCGAGGATATGCACGGCGTGATCGGTTCTTACGGCGGCATCGACAGTTTCCGTCAACGCCGTATTGCGGAAGAATTCACCGGAGCCGATTGCGTGGTCGATGCGAGTGTATTCCTGATACACCACGCGGCCGGCGCCGATATTCAGATGGCCCACCTCCGAATTCCCCATCTGTTTGTCCGGCAGCCCGACCGCCCGCTCGGACGCGTTGATGAGCGCGTGCGGGTAGGTCCACAGTCGATCCCAAGTGGGCTTGCGGGCGGCGACAATTGCGTTCCACTTCGGATCTTCGCGATAACCCCAGCCGTCGAGGATGATCAGGACCAGGGGCTTTGGAGAACTGCCGGCGGCTTGCATTATTAATCAATTCGCCTTTTCAAAGTGCACATTATTGTATATTGTTTCGACCCGCGCGGCGTAACGCGCGGCAGGGTCCTTCAACTACTACAACCATAGCCCACGTCAGCGCGACTTCGCGCCATAGCCGCCAGCGATCTTTCGATGCAGTTCGTCATCCACAACTGGTACTTATTCCTCGCCCTGGTCGTCGTGTTGGTGCTGCTCGCCATGCCGATCGTGATGCAGCAAATTCACGGCATCCAGAGTCTCGCGCCGGCGCAATGCGTGCTGCTCATCAATCGACAGTCGGGCGTGATCGTCGACGTCTCGGAGCCGAGCGAATACAAAATCGGACACATTGCGAACGCGATAAATTTACCGTTGGCGACGCTCGCTCAAGGAGTCGTGCCGCTCGATAAGCACAAGGAACGTCCGGTAATCGTCGTCGGGCGCAACAATCAGCGCGCCTTGAAGGTTGCAACATTGTTGCGCAAGCGCGGCTACGCGTCGGTGAGCTTGCTGGCGGGCGGACTTGCCGCCTGGGAAAAAGAAAATCTACCACTGGAAAAGTGAACGAACGTCGGTCACGGTTCCGCGTACATCCTTATAGTAGGAGCGAACGATGCCAGACCAGCCGGCGACCGACGTCCAGTTCAGTCTGGAGCGGATTTATATAAAGGATATTTCCTACGAAGCGCCGGCGGCGCCGCATGTCTTCTTGCAGCAGACCGCGCCGCAACTGGATGTTCAACTGGGCGTGCACCAGGCTCCCATCGAATCGAGCCAAGGTCTGCACGAGGTTGTGTTGACCGTCATGGTCGCGGCGAAACAAGGCGACAAGTCGATCTTTTTGGTGGAAGTGCAGCAGGCCGGACTGTTTCGCATCGGCGGGATCGTCGGAGAAGCGTTGCAGCGCGCGCTCGAGATCAGCGGCGCATATATCTTGCTGCCGTTTGTGCGCGAAGCGGTGAACGATCTCGTCGGCAAAGGTGGGTTTCCGCAGCTTCTCATCAACCCGATCAATTTCGAGGCGCTGTACGAACAAAAGCAAACGGCACTCAAAAAATCGGTGAACTGATTTTTCCAGTTACTTGCAAGTCTGTCGCGCAGACTGCGGCGCGGTGACCGTTTCGTCGAATGCCGGATAAGTCCATCATTGCGGTGTTAGGTTCGGGAGCGTGGGGCACCGCGCTGAGCGTGCTGCTCGCGCGTAACGGTTTTGCGGTACAGCTGTGGGGCAACGATGCGTCGCAGCTGGCGCAGCTCGCGCGCGAGCGCGAGAACCGGCTCGGACTTCCGGGGGTCGCGCTGCCTCGTGAAATCACGCCGCAAGCCGATCTCATCCAAATCGCCCGATCCGTACGCGAATTCTTGGTTGCCGTTCCGAGCCACGCGTTTCGCTCGACGCTCGCATCGCTGCGTTCGGCGATCGAGCCGAATGCGAGCGTCGCATGGGCCACCAAAGGACTTGAGCCGGGGAGCGGTCGTTTGTTGAGCGACGTTGCGACGGAATTGCTCGGGGCCGCGGCGTCGATCGCGGTGATATCGGGCCCGACGTTCGCCGGTGAGATCGCACGCAATCTGCCGGCCGCGCTCACCGTCGCCGCAACCGACGCGAGCGTCGCGGAGCGGGTTGCGGGATGGCTGCGCAACGACCGTGTGCGCGTTTATACCAGCGGCGACCTCGCGGGCGTGCAGCTTGGGGGCGCAATCAAGAACGTGATCGCGATCGCCGCCGGCATCAGCGACGGTTTAGGTTTCGGCGCGAACGCTCGCGCTGCGCTGATCACGCGCGGCCTTGCCGAGTTGACGCGTCTCGGCGTGGCGATGGGGGGCAGAGCGGAAACCTTCATGGGGTTGACCGGCGCCGGCGATCTGATTCTCACCTGCACCGACAATGCGTCGCGCAACCGCCGCGTCGGGCTCGGGCTTGGCCAAGGACGCAAGCTCAAGGAGGTCTTGGCTGAAGTCGGTCAGGAAGCCGAAGGGGTCGCGACCGCTCGCGAGCTTCATCGTTTGGCGCAAAAGCTTCGCACCGAGATGCCGATTACCGAGCAGGTTTACCGCGTGCTGTACGAGGACTTCCCGGCTCAAGCCGCCGTTGAAGCGTTACTCAAGCGGGATCCGCGGCCGGAATAACCGTCGTACGAATCTACGCCGGAAGTTGAATGATTAGGCGCACCGCACCTCGCTGTCGGAGAC